>CAYVCL010000001.1:0-78500 GCA_964450185.1 uncultured Lachnospiraceae bacterium
TCGTATTCCCCACTTCTCTTTTCTGCAATCTCTGTTGCATCTCCTCGCCGCAGTGTAGGCACAGCAGTTACCTCGTATCCTTTTTCCGTAAAAATCTCAATGATATCTGCAAGTTTATTTCGTATCCGCCCTTTTCCCGCATGTGCATTGTAAATAAATAAAAGTTTCTTTTCCACAAAGATACCTCCACTACACTATAGTATCTCCATTTTACTACCTGTATCCAATGAATGCAAGGACTCTTATTTTAAACTTCTTCTACTTTACGTTCCACAAACTCTTTGGCTTCTTCTTTTGTCATAGAAAGGGCAACTGCCAATTCTCCATACAAATTATCTTCTGCCAGTCTATAGTATTTTTCATCTGAGTATGTCATTTTCTTGCCTTCCGCAACTCTTTCTTTTTTTCTCAGATATATGGTCTTAATGATTTTTACCAATTCTCTTGCATCACAGCTTCGAATTGCATTCTTGTATGTTTCTTCCCGCTTCTTCTCGTCCTTCACCCAAAGCGTATCAATATTCTTGATATCATCAATCAGACTCATAACCTCTTCTTTCGTCATCACCGGACGCATAATCACCTTGTCGCTATCTACCGGAGTATACACAGAACTTCCCTTGATATAGTACGGAACCAGAGTGTAATAAATTCTTCCCTTCACGCCCGTGTTCAATGCACCGATTTTTTCCACTCTGCATGCTCCGCTACCACCATGAATTATGTTATCTCCTACTTCAAACATTTGAAACGCTCCTTCCTGTGTTTTCCTGCTATTTTAAGTTTAGCACTTTAAAAATCTTTTTGTAAGCAAGAATTTTACATGATTTTCGCATTTTGTTGATTCTGCACAATGTATAGTGAGCCTGTATTGTGTACTTTTTTCGCAAAAAAGGACCGGCTTCCGCCAGTCCTTTGAATTTTATTTATTTGTTATTTCCTGTAAGGTATTCTTCAATACCTGCTAATGCTTCATCTTCATCTGCACCATCTGCAGAAACAACGATTTCTTCTCCCTGCTGAAGAACCAATGACATCATTCCCATAATGCTCTTTGCGTTTACTCTCTTATCACCGGATTCTACATAAATCTGGCTTTCATACTGGCTTGCTACCTGCACCAATACTGCCACCGGTCTTGCATCCGGTCCATCTGTAATATGAACTTCGATAGATTTTTTTGTCATAATTTCTCCTCCTTATTACCTCTAAGTTCCTCTGCGATTTCACTAAGTTTTCTCAATCTGTGATTTACACCGGATTTTCCAACAGGTTTTTGCAAATAGATTCCCAACTCTTTCAAAGGAGCCTCCGGATTTTGCAATCTCACTCTCGCAATTTCCTCTAAATTCTCCGGCAAATTTTCCAGACCCATGGTATCACTGATGTACTTTATGTCTTCAATCTGCTTCACTGCCGCCGATACCGTTTTATTGATGTTTGCAGTTTCGCAATTCACTTGTCTGTTTACTGAGTTTCGCATTTCCTTCAGTATACGTACATTTTCCAACTCCATCAATGCTTTTGGAGCTTCCATAACGTTAAGTATATCGACAATTTGTGAACCTTCTTTAATGTATACAACAAAATACTTTTTTCGAACAACTATTTTGGCATCAATAGCAAAGTCGGAAATCACCTGTTTTATCTGCTCTGCCTTTTCCTCACTGGAACAAACAATTTCATAATGATAAAACTTTTCCGGCGCACTGATTGAACCGGATGCTAAAAAAGCACCTCTGATAAATGCCCGCTTACAACAGGAATTTGCAATAAGCATATTGCTTACCATGGCATGGTTTCCCGGTAATACTCCGGACTCGTCCATCAATTTCACTGCCTTCAGTACATTTACCACATCAGTTTCGTTCTGAATTGTAATAACATAAGTACGGCTTTTCTTCAGATATACATTTTGCCGAATTGCCACATCAGTATCTATATTAAATGTTTTTTTCAATAATGTAAAGTATTTTCTTGCAACCGCCACATTTTCCGTGTGAATTTTCAGGGAAATTCCCTGTTCTTTTTCATACTTCAATCTGCCGCACATGCTGATAATTGCTGCAATTTCCGCAATCTGGCAATGCCTTGCCGGACTAAACTGTTTTGACAGTTCGTCCTTTACCTGACTGGAAAAAGACATGTTTTCACCTCATCTATTTGTTTCTAAGTGCATCTTTCTGGATGTCCCTGTGTTCTACCTTTACACCATAATCTTCATGCTTGTTTAACTGTTCATATAATTTATTGGCTAAAGTTACAGAGCGATGTTTTCCTCCGGTACATCCGATGGCAATAACCAACTGATTTTTTCCTTCTATAATATAGTTGGGAATCAGGAAATTTATCATATCCAGTAATTTTTTCAAAAATTCATGGGCTAAATCAAATCCCATAACATAATCCTGAATTTCCTTATCATTTCCTGTCTTTGGCTTTAATTCTTCAATATAGTATGGATTTGGAAGAAAACGCACATCAAACACAAGGTCTGCATCGGTAGGAATTCCATATTTGAACCCAAAAGACAGTACCGTAATAAACAGGTTGCTGTAATCCTGGTCATTGACAAAAATCTTTTCCAATTCTCCCTTTAATTCTCTGGTCAGGAGTGTGCTGGTGTCAATGATATAATCTGCCTGTTCTTTTAAAAACGCCGTCATAATACGTTCTTTTTCGATTCCTTTGTCCACTCTTCCAGCACCTGACAATGGATGGCTTCTTCGTGTTTCCTTATATCGTTTTACCAACACGCTGCTGCTGGCATCCAGATACAATATTTCGTATTTGCAATTTTTAACCAGCATTTCTTCCAAAGCAGATTCCAGCTCTTTCAAACCTTCTCCGCTTCGAATATCCACGCCCAATGCAAATCTCTGGATTTCGCTTCCCGGCTTTGTGGCAAGCTCTGCGAATTTACCAATCAGGGGAATCGGAAGATTATCTACACAAAAATATCCCGCATCCTCTAACATTTTTAACGCTGTACTTTTTCCCGCTCCTGACATACCTGTCACAATCACAAAACGCATAGCTACCACTCCTTTTCTCTTTTACTTAAAACCAATCATTTTGACTTCTGTTTCTAAAGTCACTCCAAAAGTTTCCTGTACCTTCTCCTGTACCTGTGTAATCAAATCCACCACGTCTTTGGCTGTGGCATCTCCTTTGTTGATTACAAAGCCACAATGTTTTTCAGATACCTGTGCTCCTCCTACCGTAAATCCACGTAAGCCTGCATCCATAATCAATTTTCCGGCAAAATATCCTTCCGGACGTTTGAATGTACTTCCTGCACTTGGATACTCCAACGGCTGTTTCTCCACTCTGGCTTTCGTATTTTTATCGCAGATAGCCTGAATTTCTTCCGGTTCTCCTTTTTCCAGTTCAAATTCTGCTTCCAGCACAATGTATTCCTGCTCTATCACCACACTGCTTCGATATCCCAGCTTCAACTGGTCTTTACTCAGCCGGATAAGTTCCCCATCTTTTTTCAATACCAAAGCACTGGTAATTACATCTTTGATTTCCCCTCCGTAGGCTCCTGCATTCATGGCCACAGCGCCTCCCACAGTTCCCGGAATTCCCACTGCAAATTCCATCCCTGTGTAGCCTGCCTTTGAAATCTGATTTGCTACTTTTGTCAAAAGTGCGCCTGCCTGAGCCTTGATTTTCCCTTCGCTCATTTCACAATGGTTCATTTTGCCGTAAATCTGAAGAATCACTCCCGAAAATCCTTCATCACTTACCAAAAGATTACTTCCATTTCCCACAATATAATATGGAGTCTGGCTTTCTCTGCACAATTCTACGGTACGTTTCACACCTTCCACACTTTCCGGAGTCACAAAATATGTTGCATTTCCTCCCACCTTAAATGTGGTATGTTTGCACATAGGTTCCTCTAAAAGTACATTGCTTTCTCCTACCGCTTTACACAATTCCTGATACAATCTATTTTCCACTGATTTACCTCTATCATAATTTTTTATACAATTCAAAAAATTTCCTTTTCTACTAAAATGATACAATATGTCCAATTATCAGTCAAGGACAAAACCTTGCTTTTTTCTCTTATCCATTTTCTTCCAAAACACAAAAAGAATCCCCTATTCAGCTTATGTCTGAAAGGGGATTCTTATGCATTTTATCACTTAATCATTGTATCCGTTTGGATTGTTTGACTGCCATCTCCAAGAATCTTCACACATCTCTTTGATTCCACGTTCTGCAACCCAGCCCAATTCTTCTTTTGCCTTCGTTGCATCGGAATAGCAGGTAGCAATATCTCCGGCACGTCTGTCCTTAATCTGGTAAGGAATCTTCACTCCGGTTGCTTCTTCAAAGTTCTTTACAATATCAAGAACACTGTAACCTACACCGGTTCCTAAATTGTATACACAAAGTCCTGCTTTTTCTTCAATTTTCTTTAACGCTTTTACATGGCCGATTGCCAAATCTACTACGTGAATGTAATCACGGACACCAGTTCCGTCCGGTGTATCATAGTCATCACCAAACACGCCCAGTTCTTTCAGCTTTCCTACTGCCACCTGTGTAATATATGGCATTAAATTGTTTGGAATTCCGTTTGGATTTTCTCCCATAAGACCACTCTTATGTGCTCCGATTGGGTTGAAATATCTTAACAAAATTACATTCCATTCTTTATCTGCATTCTGAATGTCGGTAAGAATCTGCTCTAACATAGACTTTGTCCAACCGTATGGATTGGTACAGGTACCTTTTGGACATTCTTCGGTAATCGGAATAAATTCCGGATTTCCGTAAACAGTTGCAGAAGAGGAAAAGATAATGTTTTTCACTCCATGATTTCTCATTACATCCGCAAGAATCAAAGTACCGGTAATATTATTCTGGTAATATTCCAATGGCTTCTGTACAGATTCGCCCACTGCCTTTAAGCCAGCAAAATGGATAACTGCATCAATCTTTTCTGCATCAAAAATCTTATTCAATGCTTCTCTGTCTAAAATATCTGCTTTATAAAATGTCACCTTTTTTCCAGTAATCTTTTCTACGCGTTCTAAAGATTTTTCACTGGAATTGGAAAGGTTATCTAAAACAACCACGTCATATCCTGCTTCTAATAATTCAACACATGTATGGCTACCGATAAATCCTGCGCCACCTGTAACTAAAATTTTCATTCTCTATGTTCCTCCTTGTACTTCCTATGCAAAATAGTCGCTACAAATTATTTCTTTTGTATTGTATACTTTATTTTCCCATATTACAATGGATTTTTTCCATATTAAGAAAATCTTCCAAAATTTATACCATAATTTTCTCTTTTATCTCTTTGGCGTCTTCCACAAAGTCGAAGGAAGGCTTCGCCAGATAAAAACCTTGTACAAATTCTACTCCGCATTTCTGCATAAATCTTAATTCGCCTTCCGTTTCCACTCCCAAAGCAATTACCATCAAGTTCTGACTATGCCATTCCTGCACTTTACGGAGTACGGACTTTCTGCGTTCTTCATCTGTTTCAATTCCTTCGAAAAATTCTCTGCCAAGTTTTACATAACTAACCTGTTCTAAAAGACGCTTTTCCTCCGTATTGTAACCGGTTCCAAAATCACTTAACGCAATCTGACACCCTGCACCACTGGCATATTCTTTCTTGCGGCGAACATTTTCCAACATTACTCTCTGGGCATCCATCAGTTCCACAACGATCTGCCCTCCATGGCCTTTGGAAAATTCACGCAGTTTTTCCTGTTCTTTTTCTTCCAACAAGATACCTGCAAAGGAATTTACAAACAACTTCTGATTTCCATTCTTTTGTTTGCCAAAGTAATCTTTGATGGTTTCCTCCCAAAGTATTTTTTCCAGTTTAGTGAGTTTTCCCTGTGCCTTGGCAATTCGGATTACGTCCTGCGGTGAATGAAGGGTATCGGTCTGCGGACGCATCAATGCTTCGTATCCGTAGATTTCACCGGTAACGGTATCTACAATCGGCTGATAAGCCACCTTCAACAGATGCTTATCCAGAAATTCATTCATTTCTTCTTTTCCGCTTAGTAATACCGCATCCTGCTCATATGTTTTTCTATTAAATTCCTGCATACTTCCCTTATTGGAACGTTTTACATCGTACATGGTAAAGTCTGCTTTTTTAATTAAGTCATCATATTCACTGCCATCTTTCGGATACCATACCAATCCGGCGGAAGCTCTGACTTTCATTTCCTTATCACCCGGAAGCTTAATCACAACATCTCCTAACATTCCATGGATGCCATGAATTAATTCACGCAATTCTTCTTCCGACTCTCCGGAAACATATGCAAAGAATTCATCTCCGGAACGTCTTGCCACCAGACCGTTATGTTGCTCTAAATAAGCAAATATCTTGGCTGCCTCTCTGATGTATATATCACCATACTCATGACCATACGTATCGTTAATATATTTTAAGTTATCCAAATCCCACATAATCATAACGCCCACCGGCTTAGTTTCCAAGGAAAGACGCTTCTTAGTTTCTCTGGCAAATGCCTGCTTATTTAACAATCTGGATAATTCATCAAAGTCACGCTCATATTCTAATTTGAGCTTTTCTTTGATTTTGTCTGTCACATCCATGACAACTACAATCAGTCTGCCATTGGTTTCTCTGGTCTGGAAAGAAATCCATTCTGCATCTTTCTTGCCAGAATACACTTTATAGGTATTGTTGTCGCAGAATGTCATTTCGTTATGTTTCTCGCCTTCTTCAAAAATCACAGTACCTCGTTTAAATTTATCTATGATTTTCTTAAACTCGCTAATAGAAATTACTTTATAATCCTGACTTTCCCCCACATCTCCAAGAAGCTTAAACATTTGCGCTGTACAGTAAACCTCTTTGGTGGATTCGTCGATTTCTGCCACCCCTACCGGAATCTCTGCAATTCGCAAAATTTCGGATACTCTTAAAGCATACATTTCCACTTCTTTGCTGACACGCTCAATGGCTGAAGACAATCGGTCTACCTCATAAATATTAACTTTTGGCAACTGTACCGGTTTTCTTGGATTCAGCACGTTCAAATTACTAACCAGTGTAGCGATTGGTTTCGTAAGTATTCTGCTCAAGAAAAACAATCCCAAAATTCCAACTAAACTCGCACAAAGCAAGGCTGTGATAATGGAATTTTTCATCTTATCAACAGACTCTGCAAATTCCGTGTCATCCACAATAGCACAAAGTACCCAAGACTGATGTGAAAAGGCTGAACTTTCCGGATAAAAATGTATTTCCTGGGTTAATACATCCGGTGCATTTCGCTCTCCTTCTGTCCCTAATTCATAGATGCCGTCTTCATTGTTATCAATCAACCAAAGACCATTTTCCTGCTCTAAAACACTTTCAAAAAGTTCTCCTTGAGAAACAATACGTTCGATAAAACTTTTTTCTGTATCCACCATTCCCAGCATATAAGTTCCACGTATGTCGTTATCAGGAATCAACACCCTCAAAGAATCAGAAGACACTTCAATTCCCGCTACCGCATATATGTTCCCTGCACCATCCAGCAACGGAATACTAAAGGTGAGCAGGCGTTCTCCCTGACCACCGCACTGATAATTTGTATGAAAGCATGCATAATCCATTTCTGTAAGCCCGGGCTTGTTTGTTTTCGCTTCCACAAGCTTATTGTACGCCGGACATAATGTCATATTTCCTCCGGTTCCCTGTTGCCATGTAGGCGACTTTCCAATACCGCGTGCGGCCAAATAAATCTCTTCCCCAAACTCTGCCACAAGCTGATTGTCATTGTCCCTTCGCACATAATATGCAGAACCATTATCAAAAAACACATAAGCCCCTCGGACTCCTTGGTTTTCTGTCATTTTCCCAATCTCATTGGCAATCTCATCATTGACTGCCATTGCTCCTTGGGCACCGCTGTCAACAGCCGCTTTCATGCTTTTACACATTTGAAGCAGCCCCATGTAATTTTCTTCTTTCATCCAGTGCGTATCCAAATTATCTTGAATCACTGTCGCCTTTTGTGTCACTGACTGGCGTACACGGTCCACTTCGCTGTTCTTCAGCTGGTCAAATACGCCGCCATACCATACAATCCCCCAAAATACCAGTGCATAAATGCCTACCAGCATCACCATTGGCAAGAACAATCTGTTGGCTATGGTATTTTTCTTTAACTTCGCAACTCTATGTTTCATAATGCAATCCCCCTCGCTGCAAACATGTTCGTCTTACCTTATCTGTTTATGTACTATTTTAACACAAAAGGGCGAAAATCACAATCGATTTTCACCCTTTCTCACAAAGCTATTGCTTATATATTATTTAATGTAATAATTAGTCAATTACTGCAGCCTTAATTAAGTTTGTTTTACCAACAACACCTGGCTGTCCAGCTGTCATAACAACTGTTTCTCCGCTTTCAACTAATCCTGTGTATTTAGCTGCTTCTACAGCTTTGTCAATTAATGCATCTAAGCTGCTTTCTTCTGCGATACAGATTGGTGTAACACCCCAGGAAAGATTTAACTGTCTGCAAACTTTTTCGTTTGGAGAGCATCCAGCGATTAAGCTATTTGGATGATATTTAGAAATCATTCTAGCTGTATCTCCTGATTTTGTTACTGTGATAATTGCTTTAGCATCTAAGTCTGCTGCTGTTGTACATGTAGCATGAGAGATAGCTTCTGTGATATCTAAATCTCCTTCGCAAGCTTTGTTTGCTCTTAAAGCTGCTACGTAGTCAATGTCAGCTTCTGTTCTTTCAGCGATTCTAACCATTGTCTTAACTGCTTCTGCAGGATATTTTCCGTTTGCAGTTTCACCAGAAAGCATGATTGCACTTGTTCCCTGGTAAATAGCATTTGCAACGTCAGTTGCTTCCGCTCTTGTAGGACGTGGATTCTTGATCATAGAATCTAACATCTGTGTAGCTGTGATAACTGGCTTACCAGCTTTGTTTGCTTTTTCAATAATCATTTTCTGGATTACTGGTACTTCTTCTAATGGAATTTCTACACCCATATCTCCACGAGCAACCATTACACCATCAGCAACTTTTAAGATTTCGTCGATGTTGTTAACACCTTCCTGGTTTTCGATCTTAGCGATGATAGCAACATGTCCTTTTTTCTGATCTGCGATGATTTTTCTTACCTGAAGAATATCATCAGCTGTTCTTGTGAAAGAAGCAGCGATAAAGTCAAATCCCTGTTCTACAGCGAATACGATATCTGCATAATCTTTTTCACTTACGAATGGCATATTTACGTGAAGATTTGGTACGTTAACACCTCTCTTACCACCGATTTCACCACCGTTGATTGCTTTACATACAATGTTAAGTCCATCGATTTTCTGAACTTCAAGTTCAATCAAACCATCGTCAAGGAGAATTTTTCCACCTGGCTTAATGTCATGAGCAAGTTCTTTATAAGTAAGAGTTACGATTTCGTTTGTTCCTTCCACTTCTTCACCTGTTAATGTGAAAGTCTGTCCTTCTTCGATTGTGATTTTTCTACGGTCATCGTTGTAGAAAGTACCGATTCTGATTTCAGGTCCTTTTGTATCAAGAAGTGCTGCGATTGGAAGTGCTAATTCTTTTCTTACTTTCTTTAATCTTTCAAATCTTCCGCCATGTTCTTCGAAATCACCATGAGAAAAGTTAAGTCTGGCTACGTTCATACCTGCCAAAGCTAAACTTTTGATAGCTTCTTCTGTGTTTGCGGATGGACCAAGTGTACATACAATTTTTGTTCTTCTCATTTTTTTATATTTCTCCTCTCCTAATGGATATTTTGGGTAATAACTAAGGCATTCTCTGCCATCTTACTAACTGAAATATTACGCTTTCTCTACAAAAGCCATGCCCGAAAAAAAGCATGCAATATGAGTATACACATTACTTTCCCACTATTCAAGTACTTAATTTTTAAATTAACCAAGGTTTTGAAAAATTTCCGTAATGCACAATTTTTCTCGAAAGTTGTTTGATTTTTTGTGTACTTTTCCTTTTGACATTTTCATTTTGTAATCCGGCATACTGCAACACCTATTTTATCACAACTATTATAACCTTTTGCAAGCTTTTTTATTAGTTTTTTTCTAATATCTTCTTTACTTCGTGCAAATTCATCTCTTTTAATAAGTAAGTACTTTTCACTGTGCTGAAGTCTTTCACTTCCGGTGATATGTTGGAATGTATATAGAAAGTGTCCAGTCCTGCAGCTTTTGCGCCTTCGATATCACATCTGTTATCATTGCCAATCATAATCGTTTTATTGGTATCTAAATGCAATTCATCGATAATTGCGTTGTAAAATTGAATATCCGGCTTTTTGCAGTGATAATCGGAAGAAATATATACTTCATCAAACTTATCATATATTCCTAGAGAACGCATTTCATATTCTGTAAAAATACGCTGTGCATTGGACAACAGGTACACTCGTTTCCCCTGTGCCTTCAAAAATTCCAACAATTCCACTGCTCCGTCGTAGAGTTTTACATAATCGGTAGAAAGCACTCTAAAAAACTGTCCTGCATGAATTGCAAGGGTTTTATCTGCTTCCACGCCTTTTGCCGTAAACAACTCTAAAAATACATCTTCTATTTGCAGCTCCGGAAACATTTCGTGATTGTCACCTTTCATGATTCCTTCTGTTCTATGTATAATTTCTTCATAGCTTTTCTGCAATTCTTCCGGTGTGTAATTTGCACCATAATATCCATAAAAATAAGCAAGCCGCTGCCATACTTCCGGCAGATTTTCTTCTGTATGAATATCTACCAATGTTCCATATAAATCAAATAAATAATTTTCGTACTGCATTTTCCCTTTTCCTCTTAATTTTCTTCGCTGATATGTTCCATACCCTGACTTAAAATGTTTTCAATATGACTGTCTGACAGTGAATAAAACACCGTTTTTCCTTCTCTGCGGAATTTTACAAGCTGCATCTGCTTCAAAACACGAAGCTGATGGGAGATTGCTGACTGAGTCATTCCCAGAAGGCTGGCAATATCATATACACACATTTCCGACTGTAATAATACATATAGTATCTTTATTCTGGTAGAATCTCCAAATACTCGAAAGAAATCTGCCAGTTCATACAGTTTTTCATCTGTTGGAAGCTTTTTTTGCACATTTGCTATCACGTCTTCATGTGCATGAATATATTCTTTTTCCGTACTCTTTTCCTCCATTTTATTTTCCTTCCTTCTTCGTATCTATATTTATTTATGAATAATTGTTCATATATTACTATAAGCCTAACAGATTTTACCCCAGTTGGCAAATAAATTTTCCTGTATTTCTATTATTCCATAACGCAAAAAGAACGCCCTCCCTTAAGGCGTCCTGTTCACGTTTTATTCTTAAACACTCCCCAGCATCTAAGATTTCCCACTAATTATTTATTACATTTATACCTTACCATTTACCATTTTTTATTTCAACCATTTGGCACAAAACGCTCATTTTTGGCACAAAACGACACCAAAATTCATATTTTCCCAAAATCGCTGTACAATTTCTTCCATTTTATGTTATAATGTTGACATAAAACCGTAAACATTTTTTTGTAGGAGTTGTGCAAATGAATATCGCTATTATTGATGACACCGCTACAGACAGAACTATACTTTCCACATTTTTGAAACGTTATATCAATGAAAATGGTACGGAATGTGATTTTCACATCTACGAATTTGAATCCGGAGAAGATTTTTTTGCCACTTACAGCCAAACGGTATTTGATATTCTTTTTATTGACTACTATATGCATGGCATGAGTGGTATGGATGTTGCCAAGAAGGTTCGTAACACGGACAGTACTTGCGCCATCTTCTTCACCACTTCTTCACCGGACTATGCCATCGAAAGTTTTCTGGTAAAAGCCTCCGGCTATTTATTGAAACCTTACAAATATGAAAACTTTTGTCAGCTGTTGAATTTGTGTGACTCTTTGAAACAATACATGTGCAATCCTTTTGTGGAATATCAGGACGGAAAAAATATCCATCGTTTACTTGTTTCGGACATTATTTCCTGCGCCACCAGTGGGCATTATGTAATTGTGTCCTTAAAAGACAAAGAAGATTTAAGACTTCGTTCTTCCTTCGATGCCTTTTCGGCACCTTTACTGACTTACCCGCAGTTTTTGGTTACCTGCCGAGGGTATTTGGTGAATATGGATTTTGTTCGGACTATGGAGGACTGTGATTTTATTATGGAAAATGACTCCTATATTCCTATTACGAAAAAAATGAAAACTGAGATAAAGAATACTTATCAGAAATATTTAGCTTCAAAAACGGCATCTTCCTAGGAAGACGCCGTTTTTTACTTATTATTTTATTTTTACGTTTTTGTTCAAGCCACACTTTTTATACAATTTAGCATATGCTTTTTTCTTGGAAGCAGGTACTTTAATTGTCGTTTTCTTTGATACACCCTTAAATGCATTTTTATGAATTGTCTTAGAGGTCATTTTTGTACTCTTAATTGTAATACTCTTAAGTTTTGTACAATCTTTGAAAGCATTGGCTCCTATCTTTGTTACATTTTCGGCTAAGGTGATTTTTGTAACTTTGCTACACTTATTAAATGCTTTGCTTCCGATAGAAGTAACTTTATAAGTTACATCGTAAATTTTTACAGTTCCCGGTACTGCTATTGTCTTCTGTGTCTTCTTTGTTGTTCCTACAAATTCTACAGTTCCAGTTTTCACTGAATCTTTTGTAATTTTATAGATGTTTGTTCCAACTGTTACTTTTTTTCCTTTTTTCACTTCTGCTTTCTGCTTTGCGAAGGTCTTTTCGGCATTTGTAAGTGCTTTTTCAGATGCAGAGCTTACATACTTTTTCTGTTCAGTGCTTAATTCATCGTAAGCCTTTCTTGCTTCCTTTATTTTAGTTTCACTTTTAAGTGATACTGTTCCAATCGCAGCAATTTTTTCTTCTACTGCTTTCGCAGCCGCTTTGTTTGCGGCTTCTGCTTTTGCTTTTTCTTCTTTTACTTTTTCTTCTGCTTTTGCCTGTTCTTCTGCTCTTGCCTGCTCTTCTGTTTTTAACTGAACTAATGCAGTTTCTGCTTCTGTTAATACATTATAATTTGTTACTAAGTTCTTCTGTACTTCTGTTAAGGCTTCATAGGCTTTTCTTGCTTCTGTGACTGCTTCTTCACTTTCTAAGGTCACTGTTCCAAGTTCGGCTATCTTTTCTTCTACTGCCTTCGCAGCTGCTTTGTTTGTAGCCTCTTCTTTCGCTTTTTCTTCTTTTGCTTTTTCTTCTGCTTTTGCCTGTTCTTCTGCTTCTGCCTTTAACTGAACTAATGCGGTTTCTGCTTCTGTTAATACTGCATAATTTGTTACTAAATTCTTCTGCACTTCTGTTAAGGCTTCATAGGCTTTTCTTGCTTCTGTAACTGCTTCTTCACTTTCTAAGGTCACTGTTCCAAATCCGGCTATCTTTTCTTCTACTACTTTCGCAGCTGCTTTGTTGGCGGCTTCTTCTTTCGCTTTTTCTTCTTTTGCTTTTTCTTCTGCTTTTGCCTGTTCTTCTGCCTCTGCCTTTAACTGAGCTAATGTGGTTTCTGCTTCTGTTAATACATTATAATTTGTCACAAAGTTTTTCTGTGCTTCTGTTAACGCTTCATAGGCTTTTCTTGCTTCTGCAACCGCTTCTTCACTTTCTAAGGTCACTGTTCCAAGGGTAGCTATCTTTTCTTCTGCCACTTTCGCAGCTGCTTTGTTAGCGGCTTCTTCTTTTGCTTTTTCTGCCTCTGTTTTTTCCTTTTCTTCCGCTTCTGCTTTTAACTGGGTTAATACAGTTTCTGCTTCTGTTAATACATTATAGTTTGTTACTAAGTTCTTCTGTGTTTCTGTTAATGCATCATATGCTTTTCTTGCTTCTGTAACCGCTTTTTCGCTTTCTAAGTTTACTGTTCCAAGGTCGGCAATTTTTTCTTCTACTGCTTTTGCAGCTGCCTTATTTGCGGCTTCCTCTTTCGCTTTTGCTTCTGCTTCCGCCTTTGCCTTTTCTTCTGCTTCTGCTTTTAACTGTGCTACCACTGTTTCCGCTTCTGTTAACACACCATAATTTGTTACTAAATTCTTCTGTACTTCTATTAATGCTTCATAGGCTTTTCTTGCTTCTACAACGGCTTCTTCGCTTTCTAAGGTTATTGCTCCAAGTCCGGCGATTTTTTCTTCTACTGCTTTTGCAGCTGCTTTATTTGCAGCTTCTTCTTTCGCCTTTTCTTCTGCTTCCTGCTTTAACTGCGCTATCTCTGTTTCTGCATCTGTTAATACTGCATAATTTGTTACTAAGTTCTTCTGTGTTTCTGTTAATGCATCGTATGCTTTTCTTGCCTCTGCAATAACTTCTCCCTTTTCCAAAGTCACATCACCAAGGGCAGCTATCTTTTCCTCTACTGCTTTTGCAGCTGCCTTATCTTTATTTTCTGTAACGGTTAATTCGAATACTGCCGGAGCAATTTCAAGACCATTATTATAGTCTACATCACCTTCTGCCGCAATATAATATGTACCCGGTTCTAATTCAGAAGTATCAAGGGTAATCTTACCTTCATCATCAGTATAGGCATATTCTTCCATTCCTGCAAATTCTTCATGATTCCATTCCTGGACATCACTTGAAATTGTGGAATCATCTGCCCAACTAAGAGTAACTCCCTCAGTTGCTTCATATCGTGTAATATAATCAGACCAGCTAATAGCAGTACGGTATAAAGTTAATGTGACCTCATCACCCTGAGATACAATGGCTCTATCTATAGTATCTTCCTCTGTATATTCACCATCTTCATCATTTACCGCAAAGAATCCAAATCTTGAGCCCCAAACAGACCAATCTTCAATTAAATGAATCGATACAACATCTCCATCACTTAATGCCTGCTGATCAGATGTAGAACCCCAGCCTGCACTTCCGAGAGGATACGCATAATTCAAGTAATAATTCAAGTTTGATCCATGATCCCAAAAATCCATAAAACTGGAACCTGCACAACCCATCCAACTAATATAATCACTAAGATTATCAGCAAGTTCTCCTTTTCCTGCGTCTTCTGGGTCTATCCCACAATAAAATACTTCTGTTGCATAAATGAACGCGTGCATGGTAGTTACAACTCCCTCTGCATCTTCTTTTGTTCCTGCGCATTGTCCGCCTCCGGTATAACATTCCGGATTGTAATAATATTCTTCTAATCCATATAATCCCAAATCAAAATAAGGAATTGTTATCTCCTGTGGAATTAAAACTGTTCCTGAGTTTGTAGCATTATAAAACTTGTTTGCACCATAGCTGACTGCAAAAGTTACCGTAACCGAATCATCACTTTCTTCTCCGGTTGCTGCAAATGCTACTTCCGGCACAGCCGACATTAGCATTGCAACTGCTAATAGAAAACTTAACATTTTTTTCAGTTTCAATTTTTTCATTTTTCAATCTCCTTTTGTATTTTGTTTTATTTTATAGTAACAGCTTTCGCTGAAGACCATACGGAATATAACTTTTTACTCTTTCCGGCAATCTTAACTTTTTTATATGTCCGGATTCGTACATAGTATTTGGTTTTTGATTTCAACCGATATATGCTTTTCTTACTTTTACTATTGGATGTTACTTTTACAGTAACTGCCTTTTTAAACTTTTTATTAGTAGCATACTGGATTTCATATCCTGTAACCTGAGTTGTTTTCTTTTTATAGGTTACTGTCAGTTTCTTCTTTCCTGCACTCAACTTACGAATAAATGTTCCACTTGGATTTATATAAAAATACAATGCCTTACTGCCGGTATAATTTCCCTTATAAGTAACTTCTACCTTATACCGTCCAACATTTTTTCTTCCCTTTTCGTAAGACAACGTATAATCTATATCTTTTTTCAGCAATTCACCCTGACTGTTTTTTACGATTACTTTTGGCTTCTTTACTTTTCCATCATAAGTGTATTGACTGGTTGATAGTTTAGCAGTGGCTGTTTTTTTCGTAGCCTGACTAGAATTTCCTACCGTAATCTGAACTGACGTCATTGGTTTTGCACAATCCACACCTGCTGTTTTGTCTTTATCCTGATATAATATGTAATCAAACTGGAGAATTATATCTTCATCCTCCTTTGTCAAAGGTTCTTGGGAATAGGTGATATATTCTGTAACATCTCTTGTCATTCCGTTACTATAGGTTGCAACCACTTTCATTCCGGAAGCATCAAATTTTTCTCCCACCTGATAATTTATTTTTTTAGGTTTTGTAACCACTTCTATTTTCTCAATGGTACTTCCCACCGCCATCAGATAGGCAGAATCGTTTTTAAAATAAATGGTTCCATATTCATCTACAATAGGACTGCACAATGCATATTGGGCATGCTCACCGGATGGAGTGAATAATACTTTAGCTGCCTCACAGCTTTTTGTTTCCCCACCCTGACTATACTCCTCTACGGTAATTTCCGTAGCTTTTGTCTGTCCCGGTTTATCTGAAATAATACGCAATTTCCCCGGAGTATAATTGTCGAAGAAGTATATATATGTTTTCTTTGTATTTCCTTCATATGCAGTTGTGAGAAGCCCACTTGTCTGAGGATATCCCTGTGTAGGAACGCTATATGCAATTTCCCACTGTTCTAAATCCAACACTGTAATACTATGACCGGAGTATGCTCCAAACTGGGAAATCCCTGCCACTCCCACATAAGCTCTGCCATTATAAATCGTAGGCGTGCTGGTACTCATTGCCGGATTGCTTGCATTTGTTGCTCCATTTTCCAATTTTATATAACGCAGTGATTCTTCCTGTAAGCTTCCATCTTCTTCTACCGCTAATTCATAGAAATATCCACCCTTTGAGGTAAAGTAAAATTTCCCATTATATAAGGTAATATTACTTCGCACATCTCCCACAAAAGGAAGCTGTATATCTCCAAGAATTTTTCCGCTTTTAGGGTCTAAGGAGATTACATGACCATAGCCTGTAGTATATCCCGAGAACCCATCGTCTGTGCCTACAAGCATATATTCGTCACACACATAGGCTCCTGCCCAATAAAAGCCGCCCATGCTGGTGTACGTCCAAGAAGATAACTTTTCCTCGGTCTGCTCTAATAGATTTTCATCGGTTACTGAAACGCAAACATAATTTGCTTCTTGGCTTTCGCCCTTCCAGAATCCTGTATAAATATATCCATCCCGGTAAGTAATCGGGCAGTTAGGCTGTCCTCCTATTTCGTCCTGATATACCCACAAAGATTCCAGTGTTTTTGCATTAAACGCCTGTATTCTTCCATCTTTTAACCCTACAAATATCATGCCTTCTGCATAGGTCGGCGGGTTAATTGCGTAACTGGACGCTTCTACCATCGTCCCGGTTGCCACAATCTGTCCGTTCACCGTATCCAATTTATAAATATTTTTACCTGCATAAGTATACAAATAACCATCTACTATAATAGGACACCCGGTTGCCTTTCCACCGTAACCTGTTCCAAGTTTCGTTGCCCAATACAGTGCCGCATTCTCCGATTCAATCGGTATTTTTACATCGGTAACACAATTATTATCCGGTGTATTTCGAAAAGAAGACCACTGACCTATCAACGAAGCATCGATGGTTTCATTTTCTGGTGCTTTTTCAAGAGTTACTTTTATCGTTTCTTTCTCTGTTGGAGTCTGATAATCTGTCACCTGTTTTGCCACATATCCATTGCAGGTAACTCTATAGGTATAAGTATCATTAGGATACAATAAATAACTTCCGTTTTCTGAGGCATATACTCTGGAATTTGTCTTTTGATGAACTACAAATACAATCGCATCTTTCGGTGTAGTTTCAAATGAAACTTCAACAGCCTCCTGCTTTTTCACATGAATCCGATAACTGCAAGGCAGGCTTTGCTCATTTAAGTGTTTTACTTTTATCTCTATTATTTGTTCTTCTTCCGTTAATGGAATTACAATATTTTCCAAACTGCTATAGCTTTGTCCGGAAATTTCTACACTATAACCACCACAAATGTCTGTGGTCGCCTTTTCATTCACAAATTCACCCTTTAATGTGATAGCCTCTGTTTCTTTGGAAACTGCCACATAATAGTCACTTCGTTCAGAATCAAAGGTGATAACCTCATCATTTTCATTCAGAAGACAGGTTTCTTTTTCTTCCACTTCTACCTTTAAATCCTTCAAATGAAGGGAACGCACCAGCGTAATCTCGTAATCCTGATACCAGGTAATTCCTTCTTTTTCTTTGGAAACTCTAATGGTAAGTGACTGATTGTAGCCACACGCCCCTATAAGTTGCTTCAAGGTTACTGCTTTCAGGGTACTGTCTACTTTTTCTTCAAGTTCCACCTGACAGCTAACTCCATGCTGACTTGCAACCGTAGATTGTTTGTTATAACACGCCATTGCTGTATAATCTTCCTTAAGGGTTGCCTGTGCTGCCGCCAGACTGTTTTCATCTGTTATGGTATATGTGTAATTATGTATTTTTGACGAAAACTCTGCATCGCTTTCATATAATTCCCTGATGGAAGCACTTGGCGAATCGTATAATGCAAAATTTTCTAATACATCTGCCACTTCCGGTTCCGCAACCGCCACAACACAATCTGTGGTTGACGAAAACTCCTCTGTGGTATGAAAATACTTTTCCTTTGTAGCAATATAACTATATTTTTGTCCGGATATAAGATGGTAGGTATTTTCCCCTACCGGAGGAACTGTTTCACCATTTTCATTCTGTACCTCTACCGTAGTTTCTTTTGGAGTAGAAAGTGTTACTTCCACAAGTTCTCCCTTTGTAATGTTCAAATGATATTCCCGGCTTTCCCCATTCTTATGGGACACAGTTACCGTTCTTTCTACGAATCCATCCGTTCCTACTTCTATAACTTCGTTTCCGGTAATGGTATAACCCTCTATACCATTAGCCTCTGCTTCTACATATAATTTTTCCGCCCCTGTTGTCAGGTTATATGTGGTTTCCTTCGAAGAAAAATTACTCAAAACAGACATTCCGGTACTGCTTCCCTCCCTTACTACTAAGTTCTTTAAGGTAGGTACTCGTTTAAAATTTATATAATAAGACTGTATTTGAATATAATCTGTTGTTTCATAACAGGCTTCTAATCTGACTGTTTTTCCCTCCATGCCTTCTTTCAAGCATTTGGTAAGCTTATTACTGTTGGAATTCCAGCTATTGCTTTTTTCTGACTTATCTTCTCCGTCAGTTCCTATATAGCAGGCTTTTAATTTTGTTTGTGAAGATACTGGCACTTCGCCCTGTTCAACATAAAGGTACAAATCGTCCTCTCCAGTGGTGTCTTCTGCCAAAACTTCGATTTCATGAGCACTTCCGTTAAAACGAGTTTCTAGCTCTGCTTTTTCTTTGTCTTTTACTTGAACCTGCTGAAACCATTCTCCTTTTGGCAATGCTACCTGCAGCTTGTCCGTTTCTGTAACATTTATAGTACCTTCCACACGATTATATGCGCCATCGGAAATAATATAATCATATTCTCCTGCCACTACTTTTACACTGGAATCCAAATCATTTTCTGTTTTGTTTCCGCTTTTATCTATAAAGGTAATGGATGGGTTTGTAAGCTGTTCTTCTCCCTGAAATGCCTCTACAGTAATTGTGCATAGTTCTCCATTGATATAAGCTTCATAATCTGTAATCGCCTGTGTAAGATTTTGTGCTGCGGTCGCTGCTGCTTTCCCATCGCCTTGCTGCAATGCTTTTGCACCCATGAAATAGGCTTCTGTTGCCGGTGCGTAATTTTTTATATTTCCTGTCATGGTATTATATTGTGCCATAACAATAATCAATTTTGACAATGCACCTGCGTTTTCTTGTATTTCTTCTTCACTTTCGCCCAATACAGCAGTAGTAAAACCTAATACTTTGATGGCAGAAGGTGCCATAGCAAGATTGTAAGTACCATTATCAACAAATGCTGACCAGCCTGCATCTACTGTTTCAATGGTTGACACAAAATCACCACTAAAAGTAAATTGGTATGTATCATTTTCCTCTAACACCTGACGAAGTGTTGTCTGGGTCGAAAGATAGTCCACTTCTACAGGTTCAATTACTACTTCCGTTTCTGTTACCGCTGCCAGATAAAAACTTCCGGCAACACTGGTATTTTCTTCTGTCGCTTTTACAGAAATTGGAATTTCCGAAAACAGCAGCACCACACATAACAAAGCCGCCAGAAACCTCTTACCTTTTATCTGTTGTTTCATTGCAATCTCCTTTCCTACTTTTTACCTATATAGCCATAAAATATAGTGATACCAGAATCTTTTTCCTACTGACCAGCTTTCCTTACATGCTCTTATAACTTCTTTGACATAATTTCCCATAAGCTGTCGTTGTTCTTCTGTCATATTATGATTGCTAAACAAGGCTTCTTTATTTAACTGCTCTATTTCTTCCTGCTTTTCTAATAGTTCTCCATCCGCATAACCTTTAAGGACTCCGGCGTATTTATAGTACATCGCTATTGCACTTCGATTGTCCGCCTGTTTCATTTTTTCTAATGTTTCATATAGACGCTTTCTGCGCACTCCAATCCGGAATAGCACTACAATTAAGAAAATAATCAGCATAAGTCCCAGAATCTTTAACAGTACCTTCCAGTTCCAGACAAACTTTTGTTCTGCTTCTCTGGAATTGTCGCTTTGTTTTTGTTCCAAAGCCGGTCGGTAACGTAAATTACTTTTTGTATAGGTTTGTTCTTCCTTTTCTGCACTGCCCTTTCCAGCCAGTAAATTGTAAACCGCCTCGTTTTCACCTTCGTCCACATACCCCGGTGTCACTTCAAAAGGAATCCAGCCAATACCATCCAAGTAATATTCTGCCCATGCATGAGCATTTTCGTCTGTCAGTCGAATACAATCCCCGGCTTTGTAATTTGCCGCTTCTTCTTCGGATAGGAAATATCCCTCCACATATCTTGCCGGGACTCCACAATATCGAAGCATTAAAGTAGCTGCTGTAGCATAATGAACACTATATCCTTCCTTACTTTGTTCTAAAGTATATTGAAAAAAATCATTTTCTCCATTAAGTGTCACTACTTGCTCGCTATAACCAAGTTTATCTTCTAACGTAGTGCGAATGACTGTGGCTATTTCTCCCAGTGTGCCCGTATCCTGTTCCCTTTCAAGCACTCGCTGGCAGACACCTACCACACTATTGGTTATCTGCAAATCTTGTTTATAAACAAACGTTTTATAGGTCTGTTCCTGTTTCAAATAATTCTCTATCGTTTCTTCTTTTTCGCAATTTACAAGATTTATTTTTCCCTGATACCACTCCGGCAAGCTTCCGGCTAAATAAGAAATCTCTGCCTTTGTTCCCTTGGCACTAACACTTCCATCTCCTATCAAGTAAGCATCCAGCACTTCATTTCCTACCAGAGCATATGGTAGATATTGGTACTTTTCACAAGCTCCCACGTTTTGAATCGTCATTTTGAATTTAGGATTCTCTCCGGTCAGTAGCATAGCCTTTCCAATGGAATTTTGCCCATAAAACCCTGTTTTATGAAGCCAGTAAAATGTATCTTCTGCATCCGGATACGCTGTTTCTTCCAGTTCTTTCCACCCGGTACTGGTATATACTTCTCCTATCATTCCTCGCAGATACAACTTCTGTGGTTTTTCCATTTCTATCTCAAGCCTTGTTTCACTTTTCTTTTCCAACGCTCCAAGATTTGACAAATCGCCTTCCGGCATTGCGCCCGTTGTATGTTCATACTGCCATTTATGAAGTTCTTTTTTTACAGTTTCCAATCCATTCTTACTAGAATATTCTTTGTTTATCCAAAGACTTCCAAAACAAATCACGATACATAGCAAAGCTGCAAATACCGTTGGCACTAATCTGATTTTCTCCCCCACTCCTTGTGGAAGAAGAAAAACTGCTGTTGCCAGCACTACGAGCAAAAATCCGACACTCACCTTTGCAAAGCCACTTATGGTTACCACTAACATAATTAACCATAGTAAACTTAATGTGACTTTTTCTCTGCATTTCACCGTCTTCGCTGTCCACACGGCCAGCAGAAGCATAATTCCAAAACCAGTTATATATGCATATCCTTCTTTGCTCACCGGATAATTCAAATATATCTTTCCTGTCTTTTGGGTAAGAAAATCAAGTACATCATTGATAAGACATAAAATTCCTTCTTTAAAGAAAAACAGATTTGCTCCAAAAACAATAACATTTATTCCAATTCCCAACGTAACCATTCTTGACTGCTGTTTGCTTTCGTAAAGAAGTAATAAGCCGATACAGCAAAAACTTCCAACCACTGCAAACATCCACCAATAGGAAGCAATGGAAGCAAAAGCTCTGCCATACACTTCTGCCCAGCCTGTCATAAACAACACAGCCATGCCCATGTTCTTTCCGTATTCAGTTTTTTCCTGCCTGTCACTTACTTTTATTTGTAAACCAGTCACTTCTAATTCCTCGCTCTATAATTCCACCGCTACCATGTCCTGTAGATAAATTTTCGGAGTAAATGTGTAAATTTCCTCCGGCATTTCTTCTTTGGTACACAGCAAAAATCTAATTTCCGCATTCTTAATTTCCATGATGTATTCCGGAATTCCTTTTGCAAAATAAAGTATTTTTCCGTACCCGCTCATTTCCTGCAGACTTTCTTCTAAAAAGTTTTCTTCCATAGGCTTAAATCCTTCTTTTAACATACGCGGTAATGCCTGTATTAAATCGTCTTCTGTTTGGATTTCTTCGAATACACAACTTCCTTCTTCTGTCCAACCTAACGTATAAGGAATTCCCATCTCCATAACTGACTGACTAATGGATGCCACCACTTCTGCCATGGTATCCATTTCTTCTGGTTTTGCCTCCGCTACATTTTTATCCCAAAACAGCAAAAACGAATTTCGGATTGGCATACTTCCTTCTTTTACAATTAACGCATTCTTTTTGGAAGATAACTTCCAATGTATCTGCTTTAAGCTATCTCCTTCTACATAATCACGCAGTGTAAACACCTCTGCATAGTCTTCGCCTCTTTGCTCCTTCGACCAGTTTTCTTCTTCCAAAGCCGACACACTAGAAAGCTGTAAGGATACCTGCGTTTGAAAAATATCCGGAAGAATATCAACCTTTCGATTAGCTTTCAAATTACATTGCGCCGGAAGAAAACCAAAACAATCCATTAGAAATGACTTTTTTACTTTCATTCGAATATATCCACAATGAGTCGAGGTCATTTGCAACTGCACCTTGGAAGTTCCCCTTGTTTTTACCGGAATTTCCAAGACTTTCACTTGCTTTTCACCTGTTAATGTATTGTAAAACTCTATCTGACAGATAGCTTTTCCTACCGCCCACACGCTCTTATTATGTAGCAGTAAAGTGACCTGTTTTTCCTCTAATTTTGAAGCAGTAGGCGTTACCTCAATCTTTAAGGTTACATATTTTCTTACATAGAAATTAATTCCCCATGTCAAAATAGGAAGTACAATCCAAAAGATACTTCCTGCTACTCCATAAATGCTGTCCGTTAAAAATGTCACTCCAAGAAGAAACAACAATATAAAAAACCACCATGCAAAAGAAGTTATTATCCTTTTTTTCATGAATTACAACTCCTTCATTTCCGGCTCTCTTACTTCTTTGATTATCTCTGCAAGAAGTTGTTCTGCTGTATGTTCATGTAACCTTGCTTTCGGCGAAAGCACCATTCTATGTGCTCCTACGTCAATTAAAATTTCTTTTACATCATCCGGTGTTACATAATCTCTCCCTTTTAAATAGGCGCAAGCTTTTGCGGTACGGCAAATTGCCAACGCACCTCTAGGGCTGATTCCCAGTTGAATATAGGGATTGTTTCTTGTCTGTTCTACTAATTCTGAAATATAATCATAGATGAGGTCAGAAACATAAATCTGTGTTACTTCATCAATCATCTTTTGCAGCATCGGAATGTCTACTACTGCCGATACTGTTTCTAAAGGATTTCCATGGTGGCGTTCCTTCATAATTTCAATCTGACTTGCACGATCCGGATAGCCCATAGAAATTTTCATCAAAAAACGGTCTAACTGGGCTGTCGGCAACATCTGTGTTCCCGCTGAACCTATTGGATTTTGTGTTGCCAGCACAATAAATGGAGCATTTAATTCTCTGGTGATTCCATCCACTGTTACCTGTCGTTCTTCCATGGCTTCTAAAAGTGCAGACTGCGTCTTACTGGAAGTTCTGTTAATTTCATCTGCCAACAATAAATTAGTCATGATTGCACCAGATTTATATTGCAATTCTCCCGTCTGCATATCATAGACAGAAAATCCAATAATATCCGAAGGCATCGTATCTGATGTAAACTGTATTCGTCTGGTTTCAAGTCCCAATGTTTTTGCAAATGCAGTTGCTAAAGTGGTTTTTCCTACACCGGGAACGTCTTCTAACAAAATATGACCTTCTGCCAAAACAGACATCAATACCTTCTGAATGACACCATCCTTTCCTACAATTACTTTTTTTACCTCATTGCATATTTCTATGGTCTTTTCATACATATTCGTTCTTTCCCTTTTCCTTTTTGTGTTTTATCATAACTACCATGATAACTGCTGCAATTATCACCATTCCTGCTGCACAGCCCGTTCTTGGTATGTCTTCTGTAACATTCTGTTCTTTTGGCATCTCATATTCCGTAAAATCCAAAAGCCATCTATTTTCTGTTTCTCTTAACATAACTGCCTCTAATGCTAACAATGCCTGTTCCGTTGCAATAAAATCTCCATCTTCTTCCTCTAAGGTATGCACATAAGTTCCATTTTCCAGCCGGAATTCCTGTAAGCCATCCCATGGTGTAATGCCAGCTTTTTGAAAGCTGCTATCCATTTCCAAATCCAAAGCACATATGGCTAATATTACCTGCGCAGTGGATTCACACGTTTCTACCGTCCCGCAGCAAAATGTTCCATAGGGTGTCATCTGCTTTTCCAACCAATCCAACGCTTTCTCAATGGCAATTTTTACTCTTTCCTGCTCTTTATAGGGTGCCAGCGCCTGTAAAGCCATTGCCGTTATATCAACCTCTTCACCGGTTGTGCTAATGGAAAATCCTCCATTTTCTGACTGTTTTTCTAAAATGGCATTGAGTATCTGCTCTCTGCTATAGGTAGCTCCTTGTGGAACTTCATATGTTTTTGCATCCAATGCAATCAATGCATATATATATCCACTAAGTCCTTGAGCTCCAAGGGAATCCCCTTTAAAATCGTACGTCCCATCCGCCACAAGATTTATATTGTTTCTCTTGGCATCTGTTCCAAACTCTAAAGGATTACCTCCCAATGCCAATATTGTCAAAACACTGGTATGATAGGGTGTGGCTTTTACCGAATCCAGACCATCTTTTTCTCTATAGCTTTCTTCTACATATTTTTCCATTCCCTCCAAATATGTTCCATAAGCCTCTTTTTCTCCTGAAATTGCCATGCCGATGGCAGCCCAATCACAAACAGTATTTCCTGCTTGAAATACGCTTTCATCTGACAGGACATAGTTTTTTGTGGAATCTGAAATTTCCTTTAATCCCTGAACTGTTTCCGTTACACGTTCCTGTAAGCTTATATCTTCTGCATTTACGATATTTTCCTGTAAAATAACTGCCATCAATAACAGTAAAACTAAAAACCCCCTACTCTTCCTTACTATCTTCATTGTCTTCTTCCTTATCGTCTTCCTTTTTCGGTTCTTCCATTTCACTTTTCTCTGTTCCAAGGCAAGGCAGTACTTCCTGATAAGTGTACTGACATTTGCTACAACGATATTCAACATAACCATCTTCTGTTTCTGTCGGCTCTACTCTCGTTGTTTCATAAGTATGATTTAATGGAATGTAGCCACCATCTATCCATAGACCACAATAGCTTTGCAATCTTCCAAACTGACTTTCACTTCCGCCGATATCCTTACCATAAGCCACTGTAAATCTCATATATAAGGTATCTCCATCATTAAGATACCATTCTGATAAGCCCTTTCCTGCATAATTGCCGCCATTTACGCTATAGAGCCATCCGGAACCTTGGGTAAAATCATATTCTCCCAGTCGGTTCTTGCTACAAGGGCTACGCATTTCAATTTCATCTTTTTGTATCATAGCGTAAAGCTCCGGCGGTATTTCTGCTTTTTTAAAGGCATTTCCTCTACTGATACTTCGAATATAAAATCCAATCATCTCTGTTCCTGCAAATTCATACTCGAAATTCATCTGTTCTAAGGCTGCTAATAATGTATAAGATGCCGGCTTTCCCTGAATGAGGTCTACTTTTTCATCTGCCACAATTCCCACACCTACAGTTGTTGCATCCACCACAACGCGTACTTGTCCAATCACTTCACCTTCATCATTGGAACGATATGTCACATTGTATACCTGCATTTTGGAGTTTCCGGCATCATCCCATGCCAGCACTGTAATTTTGTGTTCCTCTGTTTCGCTCACTACAGGCTTTTGAAAGTATAAAACATATTCATAAATGGAATTTCCCGTAGGATTGGTTATATCCTTCCCGTCCATCTGCACAAGAATATGATTTGAATAAATCTGCTCTCCCATTCCTGTTTTTGCACTTACCGTAAAGGTGAAATTCTGGGTAAGAATTTCGCCACTCCAATTATCCAGATTTGTTTCGATTACCGGTGGCTGCTGTCCCACAACAGGCTCATCTTCCGTTGCCTTTTCTGCCTGATAAGTAATTGTAAACACTGCATAATTATGTTCTCCCTTGGCATCGTCATAGTAAATTGTGATTACGTTTTTTCCCAGATTAAGTTTGCAGCTATAATCTCTTCCATTCCCAGTAAGCCAAGTACCATTTCCACTTTCTTTTTCATGCTTATAGTTCACTCGTATGTTTGCATTTACTGTGGCATCTGAATAATATGCGTAAAAGTTTAATGTATCATTTTCAATTTCTGAACAAGTAATGATTTTACTCTGTAAATCTGTTACTAGGCCTGCGTCTGAATTATCATTCTTGGTATCTTCATCCTCTTTTTTATTTTCTGATGTATCCTCTGTTTCTTGTCCTTCTTCTTCTTTTTCACCGGCTGTTCCGTTCTCAGCTACCGTTCCTTTTTCACCGGAGGATTCTCCTTTGGAAGTATTCTTTCCTTCACCTGCTTCCTCTTGTTCTCCATTTTCTTTCGTTCCATTAGATTCTTTTGGGGAGGCAGTATCGCTTTTTTGATTATTTTCTTCTTTCTGGGAATTATCGTTTGCTCCGTCTGCTTCTTCCCTATCTTCCGTTTCGTCTGCTTCCTCGCTCTTTGCAGTTACTTCTTCTTCCGTTTCTTGTTTTTGTTGCGTATTACCTTTGGCTTGAACTTCACTGGTTTCTGCACCAACCATAAATTCCATATTCAGGTTTTCATATTCTTTCTCAATAACATTCGGTGGTTCTACCGTATCCACCGTCCTTAACTGCAATAAACTTCCAGCAACCAGTACAAAGGTCAGCAAAATGTCTATATATTTGTACAGTTTTCTTTTGTTTTTCCATTCCATTCTTAAATTCTCCCAAGAAAAAAGCTCTTTACCAAACGGTAAAGAGCTCACACAAAATAAATCTGGTAAAGATAATTTTTATTTTCATTGCATTTATTGCAAAAAAATAAAAATATCCTCCAGATATTTTATGTACAACCAATTACTCGTGGTCTGAAACATTCGTTTCCGTACAACAATCAGGCAGGTCTCCCGGCTTAAAGATCATCACATTAGCCATCTTCCCAGTTTCCCAGTGATATTTCGGCTTCTGCTCCCTAATTACGGTGACGAGTTCGTACAGGATTTGCACCTGTTTCCCTTTTCACCGGAACAATTCAATATTGATTGCTCCGACACCTGATTGCTTCATCTTCAATTTTTGAACACTATATCACACTTTTTTCCTAAATGCAACCTTCTTTTATTGATATAATTGACTTAATTCTACTTTTGCTTTCTGCGTATCCGGATAATCCCCCTCTATAAGAACGGTCTTATTTCCCTTGATTATCATCATACGTTGTACATATTCTCCTTTTATCAAATATACTGCATCTGCCACCCATGCCTTTTCCGCCTCTTCTCCTAATCTGGTAATCTCATACTCTTTCTCCTTAAACCATGCTTCCCGGTATTTGTTATTAATCCATTCAAATCTGCTTTCAAATATCTCCAAATAATAATATGGCAATTCTTCCTCTACTTCACTGATCAGGCAGTGATTATAGCAAATCTGGTGAGCCAAAGGAGTTCCACTTTTTTCTATTGCTTTATCTTCGTATTGGTAAGTATAGTCTTCCTTTTTTACGCCTAACATTTCCAATGTCACGGGAACAGGATCATTAGAACTAATATAAATTGTGCCATCTTCCACCATTTCGGTATTAGAAAGCAGTCCAAACACCAACATTAGCCCTGTACTTATCATGAAACCACACAACACTATACTGCCCACTACATTAAGCACTATATTTGAAGTTCTATTCGCTTTTTTATGGTAACTGAACTTTGATATGGCAAGAAAGGCAATAATTACTACCTGACAAAGACCTACCATGTATAATCCGATTCTTCCCAGACTTAAAAGCATTCCCACAAGTGCAAATATCATAAGTACCAATGCTGCCACAACAATATTTCTGGTTTTAATAACATTTCTCCAAGAGTAAAACTGTAGTTCTTCCCCGCTTTTTACTTGTTTTCTGTTACGAAGAATAAAGCCCACAAATCTTACATTCATAAAAACACTCAACAGTATGTATATTATGAAAGTACTCATATACCACAAATCACCCCCATCAGCAAACAAACTGGCAACTTCATAGGGACCACCATATAATAATCTGCTCAATGTAGTACCTAAATTCAGCAGCTGAGTAAATGGAAGAAATATCCATTGAACGCAGGTAAATATCAATGTATTTTTTATGATATTCCCGAACATAACTTTACTGTCTGTTTGAAGTGGCGGAATCGTTTCATCTTCTGTGTAAAAAAACTGCATTTTTCCTTCTCCCTGCAAGTAGGTCCATCCACACTCCTCGCAAAAATCAATGTATTTTCTTGTTTCCCGATGCGGATTGGTATCAAAAATCGTTGCCTTTTTAAAGTAATCAATTTGAAACCTTACTTTTTTAGGCTCACATTTTTCAAAATAATAAAATCTCCCTCTGAACTTTGCCAGCATCAGCCCTTCTGCCGCTTTTTGCTCCAAAAATTCTTCGATTGCCTTCACATCATATGGCTCTGCCCAAAAAAACTTTTTAATATACTTATCTTTTTTCATATTTTATATCTCCTTTAGTATTGGCTCCCCATCTTTTATCATAACAGCCAGTCGTTCATATTCCCGGCGTAACATCTCCGCCCCCTTAGAGGTAATAATATAACTGCGCTTTCTTCCCTCCACCTTTGTTTCCTGTATAATTCCCGCCGTCAGAAACTTATCCAACAATCCATACAAAGTTCCTGCTCCAACCTTAATCCTTCCTTTCGAAATAGCATCCACCTGTCGCATAATATCCACACCACAACACTCCTGTTGCAACGAAAGTAATATATAGTACATTGGCTCAGTCAAAGTCTGCAACTGCTCTCTAGCCATACAACTCCTCCTTTTATCGACACTCGATATTAAGTACTCTCAGTATAACATCGAGTATCGATATTGTCAATTATATTCCCTAAGAACATATTCGTTTGGAAAACTCCCTAATCCACACCCCTAAAATAAAAGAATCTTCCAGAGCTGTTATTCCTGCTCTGGAAGATTCTTTTTTCAGTATGGGCGTATTATAAAACCCAAATTATTTTTCTACACTTCAAACGGATTTTCCACCCCACGTGAAAACATACAATAGCTTTCTATGGAATGTTTCACCATATCATGAATTGCCTCCTCCGTATAAAATGCCATATGAGGGGTCACAATTACATTTGGGAAAGATTTCAAAATTGCCAGTTCCCTGTTATCTAATACGGTTGCCCGCAAATCGTTGTAATAAAGTCCCAGTTCCTTCTCTACTACATCTAAGGCTGCGCCGCCCACTTTTCCCGATTCGATACCGGAAATTAGTGCCTGGGAATCTATCAATGCACCTCTCGCTGTGTTAATAATCAACACGCCCGGTTTCATCTTTTCGATTGCCTTTTCATCAATCATGTGGTAATTACTGTCATTGGCAGGCATGTGAAGGGATATAATATCTGATTCCTTTAAAAGTCTGTCCAAATCCGTGTATTCTGCATATGCTTTCACACTTTCCTTCTGATACAAATCATAGGCAAGTATTTTGCAGCCAAAGCCACTGATGTCACGAATAACCGTTTCTCCGATTCTACCGGTTCCAATAATTCCAACTACACATTGATGCATTTCGCTGCCGATAATGCCTTTTAAGGTATAATCCTGAATCACTGCACGTTCCATAATGCGCTTCATTTTTCGCTTTGCCATCAGCATAAGCATGACGGTATATTCTGCCACCGTATCGGGAGTATAGGTAATATTACTGACACGGATTCCCAGCTCTTTTGCCGCTGCCACATCAATGTGGTCATAGCCAATGGTTCTGGTCGTCACATATTTTACTCCATATTCCTTGAATTTTTCTAATAAAGGTCTGTCTATCTTAGTGGTTATTACATTGACACATTCATAACCTTTCACCCATTCTGCGTTATCAAGGGTCGGAGTCTTTGCTGTATATTTTGCAGTAATGCCATATTCTTTGGTCATCTGCTCAAAATATCTGCCTTCGTCAAACTCTCTGAAATTATACACAAACATTTTCATAGTCTTTACCACTTTCTAAATTCATTAATATCCCCAACGATTTCTTTTCCGCAACGGATAATATTGTTAAATGCCCCCAGTTTGTACAAGTTAATCAGAATCATTCCTACCGGTATAGCCACAATCATTCCCAACACACCCATAATTTTGTAACCGATATACATAAAGAACAAGGTAGTTAGTGGTTTCAAACCAATCGTATCTCCCACAATCTTTGGCTGAATCAACTGACGAACCAACTGAGTTACACCATAGAGAACAAGCAATCCAATGGCTACTTTATAATCTCCGGACAACAACTTAAATATTGCCCATGGAACTATTGCCGTACCTGTTCCAAAAAACGGTAGCATATCTAAAATAGCAATTAATATCGCCAGTAAAATGGCATACTTTGCCCGAAGAATAAGAAATCCCACAAACAAAATTACCATAACTATTGCCATGATTTTAAACTGGGCGGCAAAATATCCGCCCACAATATGTTTTAAATCATCCACAACCATTTTGGTATATTTTTTCACACTTTCCGGCGTATACTTTAATACCAGCAATTCCAATCGCTCCTTATCAGCAATAAAGAAATACGCCGAAAGTATCGTCATAATCACACCAATCAACGCAGATGGAATGTTATGAGCAATATTTCCTACTGCTGTTACCGTAGGTGCTCCCAGATTGCTTACCACTTCTCCTAAGGAAGCCACAATACCATCATAGGTTTCTCCCAGACTATTCTGAATATTCTGAGGAATTTTTTCATATACCACCGATACGTTTTTCTGTACGTCTTCCCAGTCTTCCTGAAATCCACTGACAATCTGCGGTATATCTTCCATTACGTTCATCACCTGTCTGGCAATGTTTACTCCCGCAAAATAAATGCCTGTAATTACTAATGCCAATGCTGCTATTATAATCATCACGGAGCTGTGTTTTCTTACAATTTTTAGATGTTTCTCCATAAATCTTACCAACGGGTTGGTAAGCATCGCTATAATTCCACCAATTACAAATGGAAGAAAGAATTTAATCACTTTTGGAGCAACAACCACAATTCCAAATACTAACAATAGAAACAACAAAATATTCACAAAAATCTTGGCATATTTCACCGATTTTTTCATAATCCGCCCTTACCCCTTCATATCGTCTTTTATTTTAATTTATAATAAGACAACCCTATTGTCAACTGTCCTGAATTACAGGCGGTAGAAAAACATGATTTTTGCATGATTACCTTCTCAAACGGAACACATTTTAACACTTCCTCCTGGATAAGCTCCAGTTGCCTTACAGTGCATCCCACATAGGTAATAAAAACAATATCCGTACATATTTTATTCTTATTGCGAAGATGGAAGCGAATAAAGCGTTTCCAACTGGTTTCCAAATTGCTGGTTCGTATTCCTGTCACCACCAGTCTACTTTGATGCATAGCCAACACCGGATGTGCATCAAACAGATTACAAAGTTTTGCTGTCATTTTATCCGTATAGCCATTCTGATAGAAGAAACGTATACTCGGCATAAGAAAATGAGTGTCAATCTGTCCCTTACATCTTTCTATTTCTTCACAAACTTTTTCTTTGGAATATCCCTGCATCGCTAACTGTGCCGCATACAATACAACCAATCCCTGACCACAGGAAATATGTCCTGCATCTATTACCTGCACATGACCAAAACCTTGGGCTGCTGTTATTGCAGCACCATAACTTTTTCCTGCATATCGGGCTGTTGAAATGTGAATTACATGTTCTGCCTGTGTAAGTGCCTCTGCGAAAAACTCCTCATATTCTTCCACTGATGTACTGTTGGCACATGCAATACCATTGGGTTCTTTCATATATTCCATAAGATTGTCGGAACTGATTTCTTTTGTATCTGCAAAACGCCCTTTGTCCGTTTGGATGTAAAAGTAAATCATTTTTATATCATACTTTTCCAAATATTCTTCCGGCAAATCACAAACACAATCTGTTGTAATATATAACCTCTTTTTCTTATGTTCATATTTTTTCTGCATTTTCTGCTCGTTCTTACCTGAAACTTTTTCGGTATACTGATATTCAATAATGTCTTTCGGCAGGAATTTCATAATCTCTTTTTCTAGCTGCTTTCCTGTAATCGGTTTCTCCAAAAATCCATCAAAACCGCTTTCTTCTACAATTCGCTTAGCATCCGATGTAGACGCTGCGGTAAGAAGCAATACATAGGATTCTCTACAAAGACCGTTTTCTTGTTTACGCAGTTCTTTCAGTGTTTCTGCTCCTGTCATATCTGCCATCTGATAATCCATCAAAATTACGTGATAATATTTCTGTTTGGTCTTCTTTAAACATTCTAAGCCACTTTTTGCAACATCTATCTGCAGCTTTGTTTCTTTTAATAACTGTTCTTCCATCGCAATATTAATGGAATTATCGTCTACAATAAGAATACGACCTTCCGGTGCCTCAAAAGCAGGTTTGTATTTATACACATTCGTATGATTCTTTTCCAGAAAATCAATCTCTCCTACCGGTTTTGAATCCACCACTTCCTGTTCTAATGTAATCGTAAACGTAGAACCTTTCGTATAAATACTATCCACAGTGATTTCACCGCCCATCAAATCCAAAAATTGCTTTGAAATAGATAAGCCCAAACCACTGCCTTCGATTCTGGCATTTTTCTTTTCATCCACTCGCTTAAAAATGTCATACAAAGATTCTAAATCTTCTTTTCTAATTCCTATCCCCGTATCTGCAATGGCTATTTTTAAACGAACTTTCTTTTCTCCTACTAATTCTCCATAGGCTGAAAATGTAACAGAACCTTTCTCCGTATATTTGACAGCATTTGTTAAAACATTCAATAAAACCTGCTTAATTCGTTTTTCATCTCCCATTAAAACAGACGGAAGATTCTGATCCAGCTCCACGTACAAATCTAAGTTTTTTTCTTTCATTCGAATCTGTATCATATCCACCAGTTCTTCGAACATTCCTCTTGTGTTATATGGCGCCGGTATGATTTCCATTTTTTTCATTTCTATCTGAGATATATCTAAAATATCATTTACCAGATTCAACAGCATCTTACTTGCCACCTGTATATTGGTTGCATACTCCATGGTTTTCCCCTCAGGATTTTCTCTGAGAATCATCTCATTTAACCCAATGATGGTATGGATTGGTGTACGAATTTCATGGCTCATATTTGCATAAAAGGCATTTTTCGAATTACTCATTTTCTCCAATTCATCATTCTGGGACAGTGCAATGGAACGCTCCACCTTAAATAAGCTAATCTGAAATTTTAAAATTCCGCCCACCGCAAGTCCTACTGCAACCGTAGAAAATAACGAATCAAGATACACATCCGCCTTGCTTTCCAACGATATAATAAGCTCCGGATGCCTGTATGCCACGATATAAGTTAAAACATCCATCACAAGACACAAAGATGTAAATGCAAATAATTTCTTCCCGGAAAACATAATAAAGACATATACCAATTCCAGCGCAAACCACACCATTGCACCACTGTGAACTGCACCACACGCAAAAAACATGGCAGGGAACACAACAACTATCAATTCCACACCTACAACAATGGAAGCAATATTGCTTTTATTGTATTTTAGTGTTACAAACATGGCAATTCCCATAACAACTGCATTTACCAAAAGAGGAAGCACGATGGTAGGCATATCCACTAGAAACAGACATTCTACAATCGCTATCAAGGATATCGTTTCGCCCACAATAAGAATCATACGAAATAAGCGTTCTGATAATTCAACATCTCGCCCAAATATGATTTTCTTTACTTTATTTATCATCTTTTCTCTCCCCTTTCTTCTTTTTTTGTAAATCTGCCTTTAATTTTGATACCGTTTCTACCGCAGACATATAATCTGACATTTTCACTTTTCTTATCACCGTTTCTGTTGCCTTGTATAATGGAATGCCATTGTATTGATATTTCTGCAATTCATTGATTAATTCCAACATTCGCTTTTCATCCAGTGCATACATGGCTTCTTCCAAATCTATGATTATCCTGTCAAACACTGTATCTTCCAGTACCGGAAAATCCTGCACAAATACTTCTTCCTCTGCCTGAGGACAGATTTGTGGATTCTCCTTCAAAAGTTTTTCCACGCGTTTATACTCTTCCAACATTTCACTGTGATTTTCAAGAATATACGTTATGTCATCTCCCTTTCCTGCCATTTCCAGTTTTTTGGCAAGTTCTGATAATTTTAAAGCTCCAATACTAAGCATGGAACTTTTTATTCCATGAACCATAATTGTATAATCTTTCCAATTTTTTCTCTGGAATAGCTCTTCTACCTGCATCTGGTTTTCTCTTGCAGTTTCTGCTGTGATTTTTAAAATTTGCAAATACTGTTCTTGTCCACCACAGTAAACCAATCCTTTTTCCACATCCAAATCTCCAATAGAAAATTTGTCTTCTTCCGGTTGCTTTACTTGTACAGGTGTTTCTTCTTTTACTGGCTCTTCCACTTTCGCAGGTTTTTCTTCCAAACTTTTCTGTACTTTTTGTTCCTCATTAAAATCTACTTTTTCTTTTGGAAGATTTCGTATTAAAACACGTTCCAGCACAGAATTTTCCACCGGTTTTTCTAAGAAATCTGTAAACCCTTCTGCCAAAAACATTTCTCTGGCACCGGCAATGGCATTTGCAGTCAGCGCAACAACCGGTACTGTTTCAAAATATCTGCCGAATTTTTCTCTCAACTTGTGTAATGTTTCTATCCCATCCATTTCCGGCATCATATGATCCATAAATATTAAATCATAAGACTTATTTTCTATTTTTCCTAACGCTTCTTTTCCGCTTATGGCTGTACTTACCTTAATCTGATATTTGGCTAAAATTCCTTCCATTACTTTTAAATTCATCAGATTGTCATCAACCACCAGAATATGTGCGTCCGGTGCAGTCATTTCTCCTTTTTTCTTCCAATACTGTCTGGCTGTTCCGGTCATCTGTTCGTTGAGCAACAGCACAATCGGAATAATATAGAAAGGTTTATATATCCGAAATAAATTCGGATTGGACAGTTCTTTTTCATCGGAACGAAACAGAATAACGATTACCGTGGTGTGTAATGATAATTCGTCAAAGTATTCCGGATCCTGTTTATATTCCACCAGACTTATAAATATCTGTGCAAACTTTTCATGACTGTGACGTCGTTTTAATTCTGATAAATTACGGCACACATGATGTCTTACCTGCATCTGCCCTACCATATGCTGCATATTGGCAGCATACTCATCTCTGATTTCCATCATTCTAAACTGTTCCATATCAATATAAATACCGATATTTACTTTTTCTCTATGTTCCAATCGGGCGATTGGTCGTTCATCCAGAACTTTTTGAGGAATTACAAATTTCACAGTAGTTCCTTTTCCGAATTTACTTTTTACGTTAATGACACCGCCCATCATTCGAACAATAGTCTGGGATATGGCAAGCCCAAGTCCCACACCGTCTTTTTGTCTATTTCGTCTGGTATCTACCTGACTGAAACTGGTAAATAATTTTTCCAAGCTTTCTGCCTTCATACCGATACCAGTATCTTTCACTGTTATAATCAAATTGATTCCATATTCTTCTTTGCGATAACCAATGTGGATACTTACGCAGCCCTCTTCTGTAAATTTGATGGCATTATCCACCACATTCATGATTACCCTTCGTATTTTCTTTTCATCGCCCAACAAATTGCAAGGAATGGTTGCATCACAATCTACCACCAGCTCAATTCTTTTTTGTTCAATTTTTGCCAGTGTCATATTAATAATATCGTTTACGGTAGATGTAATATTGTAAGCTTCTTCTTCCAGCTGTATTTTTCCTGATTGAAGTTCGGAAAAATCCAATACATCACTTACCACTGACATCAGATTTCTCCCTGCTGTCTGTATGTAACGGACATTTTCTCGCATTTTTTCTATATCATTTTCCTGCAATACCACTTCACTCATTCCACAAATGGTATTAATTGGTGTACGTATTTCATGACTGATATTGGCAAGAAAATCGTCTTTACTTTGTTCTACTGCTTTTAATTCTTCGATTGTTTTCGTAAATTCTACATTCGTTTTATCCCTCTTACTTAGCCAAAAATTTACCGCCCCTACTGTACATATTACATTTAACACCTGAAACAACAGCCGGAAAATATCATCCACTGTTTCTACTGGAATTTGCTGTTTCACTACTATATGATAAAAAAACATTAAACACATCGTGGTATAAAACATATAACATGTTTCTACTAGCCCATACAAACCAGCCACAATGGCAAGCGCACAAAAGAACGGCAATATCTTATACAAATCTTTTACATTGGTTGCAAATAAAAAGATAAGCACCTGCATCATTCCTGCAACAAATCCCGCACGGAAACGATAATTCTTATACTGACCTGCATATACAATCCAGCACAACACAAGACTTATCGCCATCAAAGCGGATACCCATACCTTCCAGCCTGCTATCACCGAAACACAAAATATCCCAATATCGTACACACTGAATATAAGCAAAACCAATCTTTCTATCTTTCTCTGTGGTTGTAATTTCTGGATCATATCTTACTCCTCCCCCATGAAAAAACGCATACTGACGCTTATAACGCCAGTATGCGAATTATTGTAATTTAATCCTAGTATTTTCCGAAACCGCCGTTCAAGGAAATAATCTGTTCATTTCGTTCTGCATTATTGCCATAATCCATATTGCTTCTACCCATGGCAGAGCCCATTCCTCTATCTCCCTGATTTCCTAATGTAAATACGGAGAGTAAATCACGCATTCTGCCTGCCTGATTAGACAATTCTACACTTGCTGCTGCACATTCTTCACTGGTAGCTGAATTATTCTGTACTACCTGAGATACCTGTTCAATCGCCTGATCAATCTGTACAATGGCTGTTGCCTGATAATTAGATTCTTCTGCAATGCCGGTGATAATCTTTTCACTCTTTTGTACAATCTGTGTAATTGCTTCTAATGCACTTGCTGTTTCGTCTGCAAGCTTAGAACCTACTTCTACTTTATTGATGGAATCTTCAATAAGTTCTGCTGTTTCTGAAGCTGCCGCTGCACTTTTGGCTGCTAAATTTCTTACTTCTTCTGCTACAACTGCAAATCCTTTTCCTGCTTCGCCTGCTCTCGCTGCTTCTACTGCTGCATTTAATGCAAGAATATTTGTCTGGAATGCAATGTCATCAATTACTTTAATAATTTTTGAGATACTTTCTGATGAAGTGTTGATATCCTGCATAGCAACCATCATCTCCTGCATCTGTTCATTTCCCTGTTTTACATCTTTGATTGCCTGAGATATTAAATCTGCTGCTTCATTTGCTTCTTCTGCATTCTTTTTGGTCTTATCTGCAATGTCATCAATGGACGCTGTAATTTGTTCAATCGCACTTGCCTGTTCTGTAGAACCCTGCGCTAATGCTTCGCTGGCACTTGCCACCTGAGAAGCACTTGCCATCACCTGATAGGAAGAATCACTAATATTAGACAATGCATGATTGTTACGCATAACAAGTTTTTTCAAGGAAACTCCCAATGCATCTCGCTCTGATCTTGGGGTTACATTTACTGTCATGTTTCCTTCGGCTACTTCCTCTGCAATATTTGCATAATTTCGAACATTGTTAACTACCTGCTGATAGTCGTCAATCAATTCTCCAAATTCATCATTGCTATGTTTTTCTAAAGTAATGTTTACTTCTCCTGCAACAATCTGCTGTGTTGCATCACTGATTTGCTGCAATGAAGTACGAATTGTCCTTACCATGTATACGGTTATACCAATCATAATAATGGCCATCACAACAAACTCTACCCCTGTAAATACCCCATAACTACTCAGATAATGTTCCGGATTATCTACTTTTATAATGGTTGCTGCTGTGCTATAACCTGAATATAAGCTGATAATCAGCAACACATCAATCATAAGAAAAGAAATTAATAATTTTGTTGACATTTTCATATTTTTCATAGTGGTCACTCTCCCTCTGCTTCATTTTCTTCGTTTACCTGTTCTAGTACTGTTAAATCATCATCATTTAGTAATTTATCCGGATCTAATAATAACTTCACCGAATCCCCAACTTTTCCTATTGCCTGTACAAATACATTCTGTACTTTTTCTGTATTGTGAATGGATGGTGGCGGAAGAATATTTTCTTCCTGAATTTCCACTACTTCAGCGATTTTTTCCACGATAAGTCCTACCACAATATCATTTACGTTTAATACAATAATGCAGGTTCTGTCATTATACTCTATCGGTGTCTGCTTGAAGCGAAGGCGTACATCCACAACCGGAATAATCTTTCCTCTCAGATTGATTAACCCTTTAATATAATCCTCGCTTTCAGGAATTTCTGTAATTTCCTGATATACAATGATTTCATTTACATATTCGATTTTAATTCCGTAATATTCATTTCCGGATTTAAAGGTTATGTATTTGTCTTTTTGTGTATCAAATTCGTTCATGCCATTCCCCCCTCTCTTTATTCAACCAATCCCGCTGCATCCAGAATCAGAGCAATACTTCCATCGCCTAACTGGGTACATCCGGACAAACCTTTTACCTTCTTTACATACTCAGGAATTGGTTTTACTACAATTTCCTGTTTTCCAAGCAATTTATCCACCAACAGGCAGATGGTTTTCTTTTCCACTTCCACAAGCACCAACATACCATTTTCCGTATCTGCCTTGTAGTCTTTCAAATCATACCATTCGCCAAGTCTGAGTACCGGATATCCTTCTCCACGTATCATAATAAATTCTTCGCCATCCGGTTCCTGTACCAGACAATTATCGCGGATTCCCACGAATTCTTTTACTACTCCGGTTTCAATAACAAAGGAAGAATTTCCAACTTCCATTACGATACCATCAATAATGGCAAGGGTAAGTGGAATCTTAAGATTCATCACACTTCCTTCTCCCGGTGTACTTTCAATTTCTAAACTTCCACCTACAGACTGTAAATTGGAAACTACCACGTCCATACCAACACCACGTCCGGAATATTCCGTAACTTTTTCATTGGTAGAAAAGCCCGGCAGAGTAATAAACTGATACACTTCTTTGTCTGTATAAGAATTATCATCTCTGGTGTAATCTAAAATTCCCTGTTTTCTTGCTTTTGCAAGGATTTTATCACGGTCTAAGCCGGCTCCATTATCCTGTACGCTAATCCATACTTTTCCTGATTCTGTTTTAGCAGATAAGGTTACTTTTCCTTTTTCTTTCTTTCCTTTGGCTGCTCGTTCTTCGTTGGATTCAATTCCGTGGTCAACTGCATTTCGAACCAGATGCATCAGTGGGTCTGAAATATGTTCGATAATATTTTTATCCACTTCTGTGTGTTCCCCAATCATTTCAAATTCCACATCTTTTCCCAGTTTTCTGGAAACGTCGAATATAATACGGTTCATTTTCTGGAATGTGTTGGTCAACGGAACCATTCGCATACTCATAATTACATTCTGTAAATCCGTAGAAATCTTTGCCATCTGACCGGCTGCCTTGTTAAAGTTATCAAGACGAAGTCCCGGTACTTTCAAATCCGGATTCTGTAAAACCACAGATTCGGAAATGACAAGTTCGCCAATCAAATCCATAAGCTTGTCCATCTTGTTGACATCTACACTGATAAAACTTGTTTTTTCAGTTTTCTTCGGATTATCTTTTGCCAATTTCTTTGCTTTACCAGGTCCTTTGGATTCGATAACGAAATCACCCGGTGCCATTGGTTTTTCTTTCGGCTTTTGTTTTACTTCTTCTGCCTTTGCTTCGATTTCTTCCACGCTGGATTCCAAATCAATGCGAATCTCAGAACCGAAGCTGTCAAAGCCCTGTTGAAATTCTTTTGCGCTACATTCATAGATATCGACTTTCTTTAAATCGTATCCTTCCTGTACAATTTCCCGAAGTTCTTCTTCACTTGCCTGTGCCTGCAATAAAATTTTGAATCCATTTTCCAGAATTTCTTCTGCACAGCTTTCATCAGTAAGAATATCTTCCGGATAAAACAATAAATCTTCTGCAATTTCTTTTAAAGAATAAACAATTTTATAGGCATGTACATTCGCCAGCTGAATGTCCGGTTGATAGGTAAGATAAATCTTATAAAACCGACTGGCACTAGTTGCCATTGGCGCCAGATAAAACTGTTTTGGCTCCTCATGTACATTTTTTTCAATTATTTTTTCTTTTTCCTTTTTTCCTCCCTTGATGGAATTTAGGAACTTGTCAATGGAAGCTATAATTTCTGTGGCATCCCCATCTGCCGACTGTCCATTCTGGAGTTTATCCATCTCATTTGTGATAAAATCTGCCACTTCCAAAACATGTTCCACCAGTTCCATATGAGGAACATTTTCAGGATGGGATTCTCTTAAGAAGAAAAACACATCCTCCAATTTGTGAGAAACTGCTGTAATATTCTCAAACATCATAACACCTGAGGAACCTTTGATGGTATGCATGGTTCGAAAGATTTCGTTTATACTATCTTCATCAAAACACTCCTCATCTTTTTGTTCGAGTACAATTTCTTGCAGCTGTTCCAGTAACTGTCCGTTTTCAAACAGATACATGTCCAGCATGCCTTCTGTGTTAAACCCTTCAGCCATATTGCACCCCTTTCTAGATTAGACCAAGTTTTTTCAAAGCCTGTTCAAATCTCGCTTGATCAATTGGTTTTCCTGAATAAATAGTACAGCCCAATTCAAATGCCATTTTTACATTTTTTTCATCATTCAAGGCAGTTGTCATAATAACTTTTACAGCCTTTTCTTCCGGAATCTTTCTTTCCTTTTCCAGATTACGGATTCCCATAAGTGCCTGATAGCCATCCATAACCGGCATCATAATATCCAGACACACCAAATCATACGGTTCATCTTCCTCCAAAGCCAGTAAAAAAGCGTCTACTGCTTCCATACCGTCTACTGTTACATCACATTCCCCATACTTTGATAAAAAGCTATCCATAGCCTTTCTTGTTACATAATCATCTTCTGCTAATAAAATCTTCATATCTCTCACCTCACATATTATGTAATACTTGATAAGTTCTTTTTGCAATATCCTGCAGTTTTTCCTGATAGTCTACTGCTCCCAATTCATAGGCAACTCTTGGCATTCCATAAACAACACAGGTACTTTCGTCCTGACCTATGGTTTTTGCTCCGGCTGTTTTCATTGCCAATAGTCCTTTGGCTCCATCCCCGCCCATTCCGGTCAGGATTATGCCAACTGCCCGTTTGCCTGCCACTTTCGCAACCGACTGAAATAATACATCAACGGATGGGCAGTGCCCGTTAACTTTTGGTCCTCGCTTACAAACAACCTGATACACGCCGTTTACTTTTACAAGTTCCATATGCGCATCGCCTCCAGGGGCTACCAGAACATGTCCCGGCAATACCGGATCTCCTGTTTTCGCCTCCTTTACATGCACTTTGCATTGATTGTTTAAACGAGATGCATACATTTCTGTAAAACGCTCCGGCATGTGCTGTACAACAACCACGCCCGGAATATCCTCACCAAACTCTCGCAGCACATTTGCTATAGCTTCGGTTCCTCCGGTGGACGCTCCGATTGCCACCACCAGATTTTCTTTTTCAATCCCCCTCAAAGGGGGTACCGGAACAGGCTGTTGCTGCTTTATTTTTCGAATGTGTGCCATCGAGGCAATTTTGATTTTGGAGGGCAATTCTTTTGCCACAAATTCTTCCAGCCGCCATCGCTCTGAAACTGCCGGCTTTGCCACAAAATCTACTGCACCGGCATTCAATGCGTCAAACACCTTATCACTCAATGCACTAATCATAACTACCGGAATGGAATACTGTGGTAACAATTTCCGAAGAAATTCAAGACCACTCATTCGCGGAAGTTCAATATCCAGAGTCATTACGTCTGGTTTATATTTTACAATCGCATCCCTGGCTTCATAGGGATCTCTTGCGGTTGCCACAACTGTAATTTCAGAATCCATATTTAGATTCTTTACCAGAAGTTCCCGAAATACCAGGGAATCTTCCACCACCAATACTCGTATCTGGCGCATGTTACATCTTTCCTTCCTTTTTTCGGAAGATAGATGGCTGAATTAATTGGAACGGAACGATATCTCGATCCAAGGTTTCTGTCTTTCCAATAAACAGATATCCTCCCGGCTCCATCACATCATATACCTTCTGAATTAATTCTTTTCTTGTATTATTATCAAAATATATCATCACATTTCTTAGAAATATCACATGCATTTTTCGTTTAAACGGAAATGGATCCATCAGGTTAAACTGCCTGAAAATAACTTGATTCTTCACTTCTTTAGTGACTTCATAATTTTCTCCATCCTCCAATGCATGTAAAAATCGTCTTTTCCACGTTTCGGGCAACGCTGATATCTGTTCTTTGTTATAAATACCTGTAACTGCCTGTTGCAGTACTTCGGTAGAAATATCTGTCGCCAAAATCTTGGTATCCCACTGTGCATGCTCTAAACCAAAAAATTCTTTTAAAAGCATTGCCAACATATAAGGCTCTTCTCCGGTAGAGGACGCCCCCGACCAGATACACAAATCCTGTTTCTTTGCTTCCTTTTGTTTAAGATAGGGAAGAACTACTTTCCTTAAATAATCAAAATGTTCAAATTCTCTCATGAAAAAGGTATGATTGGTAGTTAATATATTTACCAGTTCCCTTTCTAGCTTTCCGGTGGCATCCTTTTCCACCTCATTTATGTATTCGCTATAGTTTTTCCATCCACCGGCACGGATATAATTTTCCAGTCTGCCCGTCATAATTTCCTTTTTCCGGCTCATATCTATTCCATAACGACTTTTTAAGAACATATAAATTCTAAAAAATTCTTCTTCTGTCATAATCCCCACCTGGCTGCATTTTTACTGCAACTGTCTGTATATTTTCTGCAAAATCGCAAACATATCCGGATTGAATTTTACCCCAACATCCGCCTGCATAATTTCAAAGGTATCATCTTTGTCATACATATCACGGTAGGTTCTGTTTTCTGTCAGCGCACAATATTCGCTAACTAATGCTACAATCTGGGCTGATAATGGTATATCATCCCCGGTGACACCTTCCGGATAACCACTGCCGTCCCAGTTTTCATGGTGATAATTGGCAATTTCAATGGACATTTGAAGGAAATCGTTGTAATCTCCATTTCTCTTTATATCCCTTAATACTCTGGCACCAATTTCTGCATGGGTCTGCATAATTCTTTCTTCCTCAGAAGATAACCCTGTCTTTTTTTGGAGAATCTGCGTAGGAATTGCCACATTCCCCAAGTCACACAGTGGTGCAGCCAATTCAATGGTTTCGATATAACTGTCCGAAATAAGATGACCATATTGATTGGATAACTGCATTGCTTCTGCTAAAATCCTGCAATTATGGGACAGACGGGACATATGGTCTTCATCATAGCTTGCATTTTCTCTTGCCACACGAAGCAGCGCATAAAGTACATTTTTCTTTTCTAATTCCATCTGTTTTAGCTGTTCATTGACAGATGTTTGCAGTTGACGGTTGATTTCCTGTAACCCTAAGGTTGCCTCATAAAGCTTTAAATGTACCTGCACTCGTGCTCTAACCACTTCCGGTATAAACGGCTTGGTAATATAATCTTCACCTTCCAATGCAAACCCCTTTACAATGTCTGCCGGGTCATCAAACGCTGAAATAAAAATAATAGGAATTTCTCTTGTGTCCGGATTCTCTTTAATTTTCTTACATAATTCATAACCGTCCATAACAGGCATTGCAATATCTGAAATAATCAACTGTATCTGAAAACGCGATACAATCTTTAAAGCCTGCTCACCGTTTTCCGTCAGAATCGCCTGATATCCCATGTCGGTTATAATATCTCTCAGGGTGAAGCGATTGGCTTCCACATCATCTACAATCAGAATTTTAGCCGCATCCCTGTCTGTATTTTCACTGGCCATAAGAATCCCCCTTTGCTTCTATAGCAAAGACTGCAGCAGTTCGAAGGCAGCCGTTGCTTTTTGATAATTTTCTTTTTGTACCGCCATTTTTAATCGAAGCGACGCGGTTTTTATTTCTTTTGGTGCTTCTTCTGTTAACTGCTTCACTGTATCTGCAAACATTTCTGCCTTTTCCCAGTTATCCATTTCAATACTTAAAATCAGCTTTGACATTTTCTTTTGAAGTTCTTCCAGATTTTCCGGTTCCCCATATTTCCAGATGTTTTCACTGTTTCCTTCTTGAGAAAATTTCTTCAACTTTTCCATAATAACGTCTGCGTCTGCATTTACCTCAGTACGTCCCATTTCTTCCGGTGGTATCTCTACCCAGATATGAAAGGAAAACATACTTCCTTTGTTCTGCTCGCTTTCCACACGGATATTTCCATCCATCAGCTCTACCAACTGCTTACAGATATTCAATCCCAAACCGGTACCCCCATACCTTCTGGTAATGGATGCATCTACCTGTGAAAAGCTCTGGAACAGTTTGTCCTGATCTGCTTTGTCAATTCCTATTCCCGAATCGATTACCATGAAAAATAATTCCACCCGGTTATCATATTGTGCTGTCTTTACAATCTCTAACACAATTTTCCCCACATGAGTAAACTTACAAGCATTTGACAAAAGGTTATTCAAAATCTGAACGATTCGCAATTCATCCCCTACAATAACTTCCGGCACTTCCGGTGAAACATTTACGAAAAATTCCAGTCCTTTTTCTACAATTTTATTCATATGATTGGCTTTCACATAATCAATCATATTGTAGAAATTAAATTCTCGCAGTTCCAAGGAAAACTTCCCGGCTTCCAGTTTTGAGAAATCTAAAATATTATCAATAATGGCGTTCATATTTTTGCAGCCATGTTCCACTAAAGATAACAGGCGAAGTTTCTTTTCGTCATCTTCTATTTTTATTAACTCTTTTGTGTTTCCTGAAATACCATTGACCGGCGTTCTTAGTTCGTGCGTTACATTAGCAACAAATTCTGACTTCATCTTTGATGCCGCTTCCATATCCTGTTCTGCCTGCTGTACTTTCTTTTCCAGCATATTTTCTTTGGAACTGTCGTAGCCCATGCAAAGATAGGTATCTTCTAAGTTTCCATAACTCATAACTCGTGCCTGAACTGGAAAGCATGTTTTATTATCTCGATATGCAATCAATTCCTGTATTTCCGTTCCCAATTCGCACCTTACTTCTAAATCAGTTTCTGTCTTCACAAAGCTGTCCGGAAATATGTCCATAATACTGTATCCTCGCAGCTCTTTACCGGACGCTATATGTTCCTTCGCTGATTCATTCGCATATACAATTTTTCCATCACCATTGAATACCAGTACTATTTCTAATGCATGTTCCATCGAAAAATACAGTACATTCTGTTGTATCATATTCCGCCCCCCTGTTGCTCTGCAAGATACAATAAGAAAAAGCAACAAAACCTTAGATTTCAGTTTCGTTGCTCTTTCTGCGGTACCACTACATATGTGTATTCTTGCCAACCTTTTCTCCAAAGTTTCCCCAATTTCCTTATAACCGTTCTGAGAATATTGATAGAAAGAATCCACTATCCATTTCCCCAAAAAAGCAATTCCCTCATCTTTTCACCTTATCCGCTTTTCCCCAAAAGCTGTATGATAATGCGAACTCCTAATTTTCTTCTCAAAAATATAAGGAAATTTTATCATACTTTCCAATTTTCGTCAAGTTTTCCATATTTTTTTAGGCACATTTAACAATTTCTAAACTTGTTGTTAACAAAAAGAAGTCCCCATAAAATTTAGGGACTTCTTTTTGCTTAAGTATTATTCACGGATGTTTTATTGTAGCTTCTCACCACATTCCGGACAATACTTTGCGTTTAATGACATAGATATCGGAAAATACGTTTTGCAATGGGGGCATTTCCAGTATTTTAGTAATGCAATTATAACTCCCAGTAAGACAAGAAGCATCATTGCAAAGTAAAGCATACCGTGTTTTGTGTCAAATGCTATAGCAATAGGAAAAATAATTTCTAAAGCTGACGCTATATAGGTTAATTTTCTTACTTTGAATGGGTTCATTTTTTACCTCCTACTCTACCGATTCCTGCAAATATTCGTCTGCGTTTTTCATTATATCTTGTATTTTTTCTATATATAATTCTCCCTTTTCAGCTCCATGAAAACCTAAGGAATAATATTTTCCGTCTAGCATGATGTACTTTCCTTTTATGTACAACATTTCCGCTTCTTCCTGAGGATAAAGTATAATGGTTACATCTTTATCTTCTGTAAACATAGGAGCATCTTCCAAAATGTTATAAATAATTGTTTTCGGTGTACGATAATACTTTATCTCACGCAGCACTTGTAATACTTCTTCTTTTATTTCCGTTGCTTCTTTTTCCGGCATGTCATAATTTTGCACAGTGGTTACCAATTTCCATGCATCTTCTGTAGCTGTTTCATCTACCTGAATATCGCACGTATGAAAAATTACTGCCATAGAAGCCTGACTGTCGATTTCATCCAGCGTATTGGAAACCGGAATCAGTAAAAACAGACTGCACAGACATAAGCAAAGGACGATTCCTAGGATTCGAAATATTTTGTTTTTTTTGTTCATGGTTCTTTTCCCCCTCTTTTTAAAAACCATAATTTGGTTTTGGCACCCAAACCGTCTTTTTTGTTTTACTTAATAATTTAACTTGAAATTTTTGTATATTATAATGAGAATTCATATTTTTTCCTTTTGAATATTTTACATAATTTGAACAAGCAGTATTATATCGATTATTAATTTTAGGAGAAGAAAGCGTTTGATTATCATGTCTAATTATATGTTTCACTTTATATTCATTCTTCTTCTTTTTAAACTCTAATGTAGGAATCACCGTCGTAATTTCCGTATTAACATTATTTCCAGCATAACACAACACCTGATGCCCTTCATCTTTATATCCCACTTTTTTCACATAATCAAGTACATAATCTGTTCCTACTGTAATTGTTGAATTAGCTTCAATATTCTCAACTGTTACACTTGAAGATAAATTTTTGCTATACGAGCTACATGCCTGATAAATGGATATACCATTTCCCAATGCTCCTACTCCATTTGGAATCATCCCCATAACAGTCGGTACAATAGATTTAATAAATTCTGTTGTCGCCTTAACATTTTGACGCTTTGTTTCTTTTACTGTTGCAGTACCATATAATGAACTTTTACTTGAACTCGGAACAGCCCGTAATTCTTGAATTTCATATTGAACCCCATTATATGTTACTATTCTCCTTGTACTAGTCCACCTAACATATGATTCTCTAGGCACTTTAACATTTATTGTATTTTGTTGGCAAAATACCGTACCATCTTTATTCACATTTTGCTGCATCTTTTTTTCAACTTCTTTTGAAGTTATTTCTACAGCACCTAATTTTTCTATTTTCTTATCTATCTTTTCTATTTGTTTTTTATTTTTCTCAAAATTTGCACTAAGTTTCAATCTATCCTCGTACAAGGCATTTATCTTTTGTTGATTTTGCTCCGATATTATTTCATATCTCTTTCTCCCTTTTATCTTTATATTTTCCTCATCTGTGCACTTATGATTCTCTATAAAAATATCAGAAAGCCTTTACCATTACAATAGCCATTGCATGAATGGTAGTTAATTCTGTTTCAATGGTATTTTCACCGTATCAATTTTCGAATATCCATTTTGCATATTGTTCTTTAAAATTGTTATATCTTCCTCTGCTTAAGAATACTTTTTTATCATTATCCATGTGTATTTCTTTTGACGAATAAGACCAAATATGTTCCATATTGACTATAAACGCCCTATGGCAGCGAAAAAAGCAACTTTCCTCTACCAGCTCTTGAAATTTCTGAAGCGTTAATGACGTAAGAATTTCTTCTCTCTCTGTATAAATTCGCATATTTCTTCCTTCTGTTTCCCCGTAAATAATTTCATCCGATGAAAAAATATGATGATTCCCATTCATATCTGGTATTATAATTCTTTTTCTATTTGTCAGCATTTTTCGCACACTTTGCAATGCCTCTGACAATTCCGTTTCTGAATTTTTAGATAAATAACGAAAAGCTCGTACCCGATACCCTTCTTTCATATACTTATCATAACTTGTCAGAAAAATTATGATAACCCTTTCCCCGAAGTAAATTCACAAATTTCATAATCATCTTCACTTGGTTTCCATTCTAAAATGCACCTTTTAGTACGTTCCACAAAAAAGTCCATATCATCACATATCGCTATTTTTAATTCCATTTCTTTTATCCCCTCACCCTTTCTTTAAAAGTTTATCACATATTTATTCTTTTTTCAAATAATTACTTTGTTTCGTTTAAAAAGAAGCCGATTACCCCACTGCGTAATCAGCTTCTTATATCTCTTTATTCTTCTATCTTTTCTTCAATCACCAGACTGTCAATATACTCCCAAATCTCATCCCTGCCTTCTTTCGTAACCGCAGAAAACGGGAATATCAATCCGTTTTTTGGCATCCCTAAGCCTTCTCGTATCATCTTGATATGTTTTGCTCGCTGGCTTCGGTTTATTTTGTCTAACTTGGTAGCGATGATAACAGGTTCGTAGCCGTTGTAGTTAATCCATTCGTACATATTTTTGTCATTGGCTGACGGCTCGTGACGTATGTCGATGAGCAAAAATACGGTACGAAGCTGTTTGGATTTATGGAGATAATTTTCAATCATTTTTCCCCATTTTTCTTTGATGCTTTCAGATACTTTTGCGTATCCGTAACCCGGTAAATCCACAAAATATAAGGCTTCATTAATATTATAAAAATTGATGGTCTGTGTTTTTCCCGGCTGTGAGGAAGTTCTGGCTAAGGATTTTCGATTCATTAGCCCATTAATTAAGGAAGATTTTCCCACATTTGATTTTCCGGCAAACGCAATTTCCGGCAATAAGTTTTCCGGAAGCTTACTGGTTATACCGCACACAGTTTCCAAATTTACACTTTTTATAATCATACTATTTCACCTTTCCTGCTACACCAATGCATGATGTAGCACTTCTTCCATGGTTTCTACCAATACAATTTCCAAGCCTTTTTTGATTTCCATGGAAATTTCTTCTACGTCTTTTTCATTTTTCTTTGGCACCAGTACTTTTTTGATACCGGCATTTTTTGCCGCCAGAAGTTTTTCCTTCAAACCACCAATCGGAAGCACTCGTCCTCGCAAAGTGATTTCTCCAGTCATGGCAACCTCTGCTTTTACCACACGTCCGGTAATGGCAGAAATCATTGCTGTTGCCATAGTGATTCCGGCTGACGGTCCATCCTTTGGCACAGCTCCTTCCGGAATGTGAATATGGATATCATTTTCCTTGAAAAATTCCGGCTTAATCTGATATTTCTCTGCGACCGAACGAATATAGCTGATTCCGGCTGCTGCAGATTCTTTCATTACATCACCCAACTGACCGGTCAGTTTAAATTCGCCCTTGCCCGGCATGGTGTTTACTTCTATCTGCAAGGTATCTCCACCCACACTGGTCCATGCCAATCCACGTACAATACCTATTTCATCCTTTTCATTTGCCATATTGTAATGATATCTTTCTTTACCAAGATATTTTTCTAAATTGGATGCGGTAACCTTGATAAACTTCTTTTCTTTTTCCACATACTCTCTGGCTGCTTTTCTGCATACCTCGCCTAACTTTCGTTCTAAATTACGAACTCCGGCTTCTTTGGTATAGCCTCTGATAATCTGCTCTAACGCCTTATCACTAACGGTTATTTTACGCTTATCCAAACCATTTTTCTTGATTTGTTTTGGCAGTAAATGTTCTTTCGCTATGTGAAGTTTTTCATTTTCCGTATAACTGCTTACCTCAATTACTTCCATTCTGTCAAGAAGCGGTCTTGGTATTGTCTGTACAGAATTGGCTGTAGCAATAAATAATACTTCTGATAAATCCAGTGGAATTTCCACATAGTGATCTCTGAATTTTACATTCTGCTCTGCATCCAATACTTCCAGCAATGCTGCGGAGGTATCACCTTTATAGTCGCTGCTAACTTTATCAATTTCATCCAATAACATCAACGGATTCTTAACTCCGGCAGAGCGCAAACCGTTAGCAATTCGTCCCGGCATGGCACCTACATAAGTTCTTCTATGTCCGCGAATTTCCGCTTCATCTCTGACACCACCTAAGGAAATACGCACGTATTCCTTATTTAAAGATTTTGCCACAGAACGGGCGATGGATGTTTTTCCGGTTCCCGGAGGTCCTACAAGACAAATAATAGGACTTTCACCTTTCTCTGTTAATGCCCGCACTGCAAGAAATTCCAGAATTCTTTCTTTTACTTTCTCCATGCCGTAATGGTCTTCATCCAATATCTTTTCAGCGCGTTTGATATCCTTGCTGTCTTTGGAAGCCTTATTCCATGGAAGTTCCAAAAGTGTTTCAATATATCCGCGAAGCACTGCACTTTCTGAGGAATTCATACCGGCATTCTTGAATCTTTCGATTTCTTTTCGGATTTTTTCCTTTACTGACTTATCAGCTTTTAACTTAGAAACAGCTTCTTCAAAATTTGCCGCTTCATTTTGGAAATCATCGCCCAGTTCTTCACGAATTACCTTTAATTGTTCCCGTAAAAGATAATCTTTCTGATTTTTATCCACTTTTTCTTTGATTTTTTCCTGCAAATCCTGACGAATCTTTAAAATCTGAATTTCATTCAGCAAAAGACTACACAACACCTCATATCTATCTTCGAACTCTATCGCTTCTAACAGTCGCTGTTTGTCGTTATAATATACCGGAAGATTAATAATAATCTGGTCTGTCAACTGTTTTACGTCGGTAGTATCGGTAAGTCTTTCAATTAAATCCTTATTAATCTTCGGATGTGCCTTTCCATATATTGTAAATAACTCTTTCAAATTTCGAAGCATTGCTTCTAATAGTGTTTCCAGTTCCTCTGTTTCCTGCTCATCATACTCCGGCACTTTTTCTTCCAATTCCATAACAGATGCCATAAAGCATCCGTCTTCTGTCTGAAGGCTCAGCATTTCTGCTCTGGACAATCCTTCCACCATAATACGTACTGTCTTGGTTGGAAGCTTGATTACCTGCTTGATATTTGCTGTTACACCTATTTTATATAAATCTTCGATTTCCGGCTCATCAACTTCACTGTTTTGCTGAGCCACAAGAAACACTGTCTGATCTCCCTGCATGGCTTTTTCAACTGCCTGAATTGATTTTTCTCTTGTCACATCAAAGTGAACTATCATATCAGGCAGAACGGTAATACCCCTTAACGCCACTACCGGAAGAATCTTTGTTTCATTTTCCATTTAACTCACCCCTACGCGGTTTCTGTCTGTTTTCTAAATTTCTTTGAAAACTTTGACTTTACATCTGTCGCCGCTTCCATTTCCTGTCTTATAATCATAGGATCTGCTTTCTTTTCTGCTGCTTCTTTTGTAATTACGCAGCTTTTGATGGTATCATCAGATGGAATGGTATACATTAAATCCATCATAATGTCTTCTATAATAGAACGCAGACCTCTGGCTCCTGTCTTTCTTTCCAACGCTTTTTCTGCAATTACTTCCAAAGCTTCCGGATCAATAGACATCTGAACGCCGTCTAATTCAAACATTTTTTCGTACTGTTTTACCAAAGCATTCTTTGGCTCTGTTAAAATACGAATCATTGCATCTTTCTCTAATTTATCCAGAGAAACCATAACCGGAAGACGTCCGATAAACTCCGGAATCAAACCATATTTTGTCAAATCCTGCGGCAATACATTGCGGAACAACACTCCCTGATCTTCTTCGTGTTTGTTAGCAATTTCTGCCATAAATCCGATGGATTTTCTATCCATTCTGGTTTCTATGAGCTTTTCCAAACCATCAAAAGCACCACCACAAATAAATAAAATGTTTGTAGTGTTAATCTGAATCAATTCCTGATGAGGATGTTTTCTTCCTCCTTGTGGCGGTACAGAAGCAACAGTTCCTTCCAAAATCTTTAACAATGCCTGCTGTACACCTTCACCGGATACATCTCTGGTAATGGATACATTTTCTGATTTCTTGGTAATTTTATCAATTTCATCAATATATATAATTCCTTTTTCTGCTCTGGCAATGTCATAATCTGCTGCCTGAATCAGTTTTAAAAGGATATTTTCCACATCTTCACCCACATAACCTGCTTCTGTCAATGCGGTAGCATCTGCAATCGCAAATGGTACATTGAGAATCTTAGCAAGTGTCTGTGCCAAAAAGGTCTTACCGGAACCGGTTGGACCTAACATTAAAATATTACTTTTCTGTAATTCTACGTCTAAATCCTTCTGGGCTAAAATACGTTTATAATGATTATACACTGCAACGGAAAGGACTTTCTTTGCTTCATCCTGACCGATAACATAATCATCCAGAAGTGCTGAAATTTCCATTGGTTTTAATAAATTAATATCTTCTTCGTATTCGTATTCTTCTTCATATTCTTCTTCGATAATTTCTGAACATACGTCTACACATTCGTCACAAATATATACATTGTTTGGTCCCGCAATTAACTTACGAACCTGTTCTTGGGATTTTCCACAAAAGGAACATCTGTATCGTTCTTCTACATTTTTCCCTGCCATTTTATACCTCCTTACTCTTGCCGGTCTTTCCTTTTCATTCATTTATGCATAAAACTGACATAAGGCTGCCTCAATTTTCGAGGCAGCCTTTTTATTAGCGGCTGGTTACAATTGTATCAATTAAGCCGTATTTTAAAGCTTCTTCTGCTGTTTTCCAGTTATCTCTTTCGGTATCTGCCGCAATAACCTCATATGGCTGTCCTGTGTTTTCTGACAGCATTCTGTTTAATTTCTCCTTTGTATGGAGAATATGTTTTGCAGCAATTTCGATTTCTGTTGCCTGGCCCTGAGCACCACCCAGAGGCTGATGAATCATAATTTCTGCATTCGGAAGTGCCATACGCTTTCCTTTTGTACCGCCTGCAAGAAGGAATGCACCCATACTTGCTGCCATACCGATACACATAGTAGCCACATCACACTTGATGTAATGCATTGTATCATAAATCGCCATACCAGCTGTAACGGAACCGCCCGGACTGTTAATATACATATAAATGTCCTTATTTGGATCCTCAGATTCAAGGAACAACAACTGTGCTACAACAAGGCTTGCTGTTGTTTCATTTACTTCTTCACCCAGAAATATAATTCTGTCTTTTAAAAGTCTTGAATAGATATCGTAGGATCTTTCTCCCCTGCTAGTCTGTTCAATGACATAAGGTACTAAACTCATTTACAATTCCTCCTTACCTCTGATTTTCAGTTGAAAATTATTTTTCAACTGCTGCATCTACTACAAATTTTGCTGCTTTTGTTACAGCAATATCTTTCATGATGCTTTTCTTTTCATATTCACCGATAGATTCGATAAGTTTACCAGCTTCCATCTGATACATAGAAGCCATTTTTTCCATTTCTTCTTTGAATTCATCTTCTGTAGCTTCGATGTTTTCTGCTGCTACAACCGCTTCTAATACAAGACGGCTCTGAATTCTTTCCATTGCCTGTGGTTTCATCTGTTCTAACAACTGTTCTGGTGTAGCACCTGTGAACTGCATATACTGTTCGAAAGATAATCCCTGCATCTGTAATCTCTGTGCAAAATCATTTACCATCTGTCTAACCTGTGTATCGATCATTGCATCTGGAATTTCCATTGTTGCATTTTCAATAATCTTTGTGATAACAGCATCTTCTTTTGCACTGTCAACTTCAGCTTTTTTCTTTTCTTCTAATTTAGCCTTAACGTCTGCTTTGTATTCATCCATTGTATCAAATTCAGATACATCCTGTGCAAAGTCATCATCTAATTCTGGTAATTCTTTTGTCTGGATTCCGTTGATTTTAACTTTGAATAATGCAGGTTTTCCAGCTAAATCTGGTGCATGATATTCTTCTGGGAAAGTAACGTTTACTTCCACATCATCACCGATGTTCTTTCCAACTAACTGGTCTTCAAATGTATCGATAAAGGAATGAGAACCGATTGTTAAATCATATCCTTCTCCCTTTCCACCTTCGAAAGCTTCTCCGTCTGTAAATCCTTCGAAATCAATGTTAACGATATCTCCGTCAGCAACTGCTCTGTCATCTACAGTGATAGTTCTTGCATTGTTTTCTCTTTCTCTATTGATTTCAGCGTCTACTTCTTCATCAGATACTGTTACTTCTGCCTTTTCAACTTCAATTCCTTTGTAGTCACCTAAAGTAACTTCCGGCTTCAAAGCAACTTCAGCAGTGAAAATAAATGGCTTTCCTGCTTCAATCTGTACCACATCAATAGTTGGCTGAGAAACGATTTCTAAATCTTCGTTTTCTTTTAACGCTTCTTCGTAAGCTGTTGGAATTAATTCATTTGCAGCTTCTTCATAGAATACGCCTGTGCCATACATTTTTTCGATCATTTTACGAGGTACTTTTCCTTTACGGAATCCTGGAACGCTCATTTTACCTTTATTTTTCTGGTAAGCAGTTTCGATTGCTTTTTCCAATTCTTCCGCGGAAACTTCGATTGTCAACTTTGCCATGTTCTTTTCAAGCTTTTCTACCTGTAAACTCATTTTTTCTATTTCCTCCTTAAATCTATAACTATGTGTATAATAGACATTCTTAAGCGACTTTACAGTCATTTCATTAGTATAGCATAGCACATTTGAAAATTCCAGTATTTTTTCATACAAATTGCAATTTTTCTGTTGTGCATCCGATTTCAGAAGGATGTATTTATACCTTTTTGTAAAAATAAAGCAAGTGCCTGATTCATAAATTGACTATCCGGTATATAAAAGCCTTTCTGCTCACTTTCCATACCAATCATATCGTATTTGCCGATACCGTATATATGATAAGGCAGTAACTGAACCAGTTCCACTTTTTTGATTTCTCTTAGAAATTCTGCCATCTTCCCCAGTTCCTCTAAATCATCATTCACTGAGCCAATGACTGGAATTCTTATGATAATTCTTTTTCCGCTGTCAGAAATTCTTCGGATATTTTCCTTTATTAATGCATTGGATACCCCTGTAAACAAAAGATGTTTCTCATTATCCCACAGCTTTAAATCAATCAAAAACACATTGGTATAAGGAAACACTTCCAGATACCTTTCAAAACTTACATGCCCGGCAGTGTCAACCGCAGTAGAAATTGAATGTTTTTTACATTGCATTAAAAGTTCTTTTAGCATCGGCAATGCCAACATAGGTTCACCGCCCGAAAAAGTAACACCACCGTCGCTATTCTCATAAAAAGCTTTGTCCTTTAAAATTATTTCCATAACTTCTTCTACCGAATACTTTTTTCCAACTTTTTTCAGGGCTTCATTTCCGCAGGACGCAACACAGTTTCCGCACTGAATACATGCATCCCGATTCACCATATGCTGTCCTTCTCTAATCGTATGAACATTCTGTCTGCATACTTTTTCACACACGCCGCAGGAAGTACAGCTATTTTTATTTAACTGCAATACCGGCTGAAATGTAATGCACTCCGGATTGTGACACCATTTGCACTGTAAGTTGCAACCTTTAAAAAATACAGTTGTACGAATTCCCTCCCCGTCATCTAAACTAAATCTTTGTATATTACTTATCAAAACATCTTTATTCATACGACCACCTTTTACTAAATCATTTCATATTCTGTTCTTGCAATAATTTCATCCTGCGTTGTCTTCATTAATGTCGTAAAATATGCGCTGAAACCGGATACACGCACCACTAAGTCTTCATGCTTCTCTGGATGCATCTGTGCATCCAGTAAGGTTGCACGGTCAATTACATTAAACTGAATCTCCATTCCCCCCTTTGCAAAATATGTGGTAATCAGCATCTTCAATGCCTGCACATGCTTTTCACTGTCTAAAAATGCCGGTGTAAATTTCACATCTAAAACCATATTGTTGGTTGCAATGCTTAAGTCTGACTTCACAACGGAATTGATTAATGCAGTAGGTCCCACTGTATCTGCGCCCTGAACAGGGGATAAGGCATTGGCTAACGCTTCTCCCTGCAGTTTTCCATTTGGCAGTGCGCCGGTGCGCAGTCCCATTCTGGCATGGTCTTCCACGGAATAAAGTCCCAACTGCCATTTACCGCCTCTGGCATTTGTTTTGCTTTCTACTAATTTATTATATGCTGCAAGCAAATCTTTCATAATCAAGTCAGCACGGTCATCATCATTTCCATATTTCGAGCATTTCTTTAAGATATATTTTCTAAATTCTTCGTATCCCACATAATTCTTCTTTAAAATCTCTGCAAACTCCGGTAATGTTACCGCATGTTTTTCAAACACCAGTTCTTTGATGGCAGCAAGGGAATCTACCACATGTGCCATACCTGTGGCATTAATACCTGTGTGATTGTATTTTGCACCGCCACCGGTAACGTCCATACCGTTTTCGATACAGTCACGCATTATAATAGAAAGTAATGGTGTAGGATAAGAATATGGAAGTGCTGCGTCAAATAAGTTCATGCAATCCATGCATACTTCTGTGAATTTCAAAAGTTCCATCTTATACCAGTGGTAAAATTCTTCATATGTTTTAATATCCTCTAACTTATGAGGATAATATGGCTTTAACACATCATCTGAATTGTATAGTTTTCCATCGGTAAGCATCATTTCCAATATCATAGCCCAATTAATTCTTATACATTCTGTTTTGGCAAATTCTTTACCGTCACTTGCTGTAGGCTCAACACAGCCAACTGTACCATAATTGTATACATCTTCCTCCTCAAGTCCCATCTTCCGTCTGCCCTTGAAAATTTCTTCATCATTGTGGAATGCCGGCATGCCCATACCTGTTTTTACCAAAAGCATACAATCTTCCCATAATTCATTTGGCATGGATTTATGCCAGCGAATATTTAAAAGTGGCTGGTCATAGCACATTTTGTAAGAAGTCTGCAAAGTCAGATATGTCATTTTGTTGGCTGTATATGTGCCATCCTGATTTAAGCCTCCAAGAGTAATGTTCTGGTATGCGTGGAGATTTGCACTGAATTTAATCCACAATGCATCCATAATTTCTTCTGCCTCATCTTCCGTCAAAGTTCCAGTGGCTAAATCTTTTTCTAGATACGGATTCATGTATACATCAAAACGTCCCATGGAAATGGAAGCCGGAAAGGTTTCTGTATATAGAAGCTCATGGGTCAGCCAGAACAACTGCACTGCTTCAAAAAAATTAGATGCCGGTTTGGTTGCAACGTTTTTACATGCCTCTGCAATCTTTAACATCTGTTTCTTATTTTCTTCTGTGGATGCTGTTTTAGCAATTTCTTCTGCTTTTTGGGCATAACGGTTTATGTAATAAATGGCAGCTTCACAGCAGATTTTCATTGCCCTTACAAATTCACGGCGTTCTCCTTCGTGCTTTTCCAAGGACTGATTACATGCCTCTAACACAGAGCCAAATCCTTCCTTTAGAATTTTTTGATAAGAAGGTATCACATGTCCTGTTTCCCAATGTCTGCACTGCCAATGGTCCAAGGATACACTTAAGCGGTCTAAGTTTTTCGCTTCTTCCGAATCCGGTGCCAAATGATGAAATTCTTTTGCATTTCTCGCCTCAACATAATGGTCATTCTGATACACCGGACGCAGACGAGGATCGTAATCGTACGGATAGCTTAACCAAGGCGTAGATGTATTATAATTAAATCGATATGCACAGCCAGCCAGAATTTCATGTTCATCCATAACTAAAGGCTTGTTTTCCAAAAAATATTTTGTTCCCATGGCATTCTGGATAACCTTCATCTCATCTGAGTACTCATCATAAGCCATTTGAAAGTATTTATCATGAAGTATGTTATGGCTCTTATCAAAAAAATCTTTTCTATGTTCATGTAAATATGAAATTTTAGGACTCATTTTAAGATTTGCTTTCATAATTTTGACACCTTTCTTTCTAAAAGTTTATTTTATGCAAAATGGGGATAACCCATATTGGATTATCCCCACAGTGGCAATTATTATTTGCTCATCATCTGTTCTTCCTGTGCTCTGATCATTTTCTTAACCATTTCGCCACCAATAGAACCTGCCTGAGCAGATGTTAAATCACCGTTGTAACCTTCTTTTAAAGGTACTCCCAGCTCAGAAGCTACTTCTGTTTTGAATTTGTCCATAGCTGCCTTTGCTTCAGGTACTTCCATTCTGTTTGAACTACTGTTGTTACTCATGTTTTTTACCTCCGTAATACATTTTCTTCTATATTATTTAGTGTTCGCAGATAAGGTTTGAATCACCTTATCTGTTTTACAGTTAAGATGTTTCGCTCCTTATCTTGTAAATAGTATTTGCGGAGGAAATTTTTCTATTCTGGTAATTTTTTCTTTTACCGGATAATATTTATTTCATGATAAAGCAACCATTTTATTCTGTTTTACCTACCAAAAATTCTTCAAATTTTGCTATGATATCATCTCTCTGTTCCACTGCTTTTCCTAAATCAAGTTCACATAAGTTGTCTAACGGTGTCTTGCTGTAACCTTCCGGAACTTCCCCGATTACACCGATACTGGTAATTGGATAAGCTACAGAATACTGTTCCATGGCGGAATCTGAAATTGCCCAGTCTAAGAAAGTATATGCACAAGGATTAATTTCATCTTTGTTGATAAGACAGTTTGCTTCTACTTCCCAGCCGGAAGCTCCTGTGCCTTCATCCGGGAATACTACCTGTACCGGATTTCCTTCCTGATAAAGCTGTGCGCATCGGTAACCCATGGAAATTCCCACTACACATTCTCCTGATGCTGCCATTTTCGCCGGCTTAGAACCGGAAGTTGTATATGTTAAAATATTATCATTTAATTTTTTCAGGTATTCCCATCCTGCTTCTTCTCCCATGGTCTGTAATACACCGTTTACAGTCAACATTCCAGTACCGGAGGATGTTGGGTCCGGCATTACAATCAATCCCTTATAACATGGATCTATTAAATCTTCCATAGATGTAGGTACTGGAACGCCTAGTCTTTCACATTCATCTGTATTTACAAGAAATGCTGTTTCATATGCATCAATACCAGTCCACATAGTAGGCTCTGAAGTATCTTTAAAGTCCTCCATAAGTCTGTCTGCACCTTCCGGTGTATATCCTTTAATCAAATCGTAATTTTCTAACTGTAGTAATACGCTTGCAGCAACACCCCATACCACATCTGCTGTTGGGTTGTCTTTTTCAGCGATAATTTTTGCGATAATTGTACCTGTAGAATCACGGATTATATTTAATTCAATATCTGGATACTGTTCACGGAACGGAGCTAAATATGCTTCAATCATATCATCCTCTAACGCAGTATAAACAGTAAGTGTTCCGGATTCTGCTTTTGCAATTTCTCCATCCGCACTTTCCTCTGTGCCTGTGGTTTCAGTAGTTGCTGTTTCTTCCGCTGTTTCTTCTGTATCACCTTCCGGATTTGTCTGCTTTACTGCACAACCACCAAGTGTACACACCATAAGTGCCGTTACAAGTAACATCGATAATAATTTCTTCATAATACTCACGCTTCCTTTCTTTTGTCAAATCTAGTTGTTTGTCTGCTGCATCTGTTCCATCAAATCCAGTTCAATCTGGTCTACTGACAAATCTCTTGTCACAGGGTTTAATTTAACATCCCCCTTTTTCCAACGGTCTACTTTTTTCGTCAGCTTAATATTTACAAGTTCATAAATTAAACGTACTGCAATATTTATGAAAAGGATTAAAATGGACATTGCTGCGGCTGCGGCATAATCGCCATTATCATCCATATTTAAGACAGCGATTGCAGCCGGTTTGTTTGTTGTATTATACAAGAATACAATAGCGGATACCGTTACCATGGAATTTACAAAATAGTAAACAAAAATTTCAAATACCGCTGCGATAGACATTGGCAGTGATACTTTGAAAAACACTACCCAAAATGGTACTGACATGGAGTCTGCCACGTTTTCATACTCTCTGTCTAATTTCTTTACTGCAGTAGTGGCTGTAACAAAGGTAACAGAAAACATATGAATTACATTACATAAAATCATAATCGCCATTGTTCCATATAAGCCGTTAAAAGGATTGGATACGGAGAGATTTACGAAAGGCAAATCAATCCATTCCTTATTAAAGAACATAATATAGGATAAACCAAGCACCAAGCCCGGAAGTGCCATTGGCATCATAGAGGTAAATCTGCAAAAGCCTCTTATTCTTCCCATTGGTTTTGCCCGTTCAATAAGATACGCTGTGCTGAATACAATCAAGGTTCCTATTATAGCTGCACCAATGGATAATTTGAAACTGTTCCAGAAGGAAACTGCACCGCTTCCCACCAGCTTAGAACCAAAATCAAAATGCTGCAATGTAAATGTCATATCATTCGGCCATCTTTTTACAACGGCTGACATTACTATAGAAGCAATTAAAACAAGGTTGATTAATACAAGCAGTGTACAGAGAATCTGATATACTGTATCTCTTGCCTTAGACTTTTCCGGTACAAAGGCTACAGCTTTCGAAGATAACTCATCCGAAGCACTTTTCTTTCTCATAAACAAGTCAATCAAAAATGCCAGAAATGCCGGAATTGTTAGAATTACGCCTACCACAGCACCCATAGACATATTCTGCTGTCCTACCACCTGTTTATAAATATCTGTCGCCAGTACATTATAGTTACCACCTACTACCTGAGGCGCACCAAAATCTGTAAAACTCAATGTAAAGCACACAATAAATGCATTTACCACACCATACTTAATGTTTGGCAATGTGATTTTGAAAAAGGTTTTTACCGGATTGGAGCCTAATACAGAAGCTGCTTCATATAATCTGTTGTCTGCACTCTGCAATGCCACAATCAAAACTAAAAATGCCTGCGGGAATGTGTAAAACACTTCTGCCATAATGATACCTGTTTTTCCATACAAACCAATATCTATGCCATACTGTGTAACAAATCCCATCTTTCCAAAAATATAAATCAATGCCATACCATGTACCATAGTTGGCAAAAACAGTGGGAGCATTGCCACATAGCGGTAAAATCCTTTGAATTTCATGTTTGTTCTTGTGATACCGTAAGCAAACACCAGTCCTAATACGGTACTGACGGTGGCTGTAATCACCGACACGGAAATGGAATGAACAATGGATACCGACAATGCCTCATTGCTAAAATAGGTTTTAAAATTTTCTAATCCTACCCAGTTTCCTGAATTGTCCATAAATACCTGACTAAATATTGTAATCATTGGTACGATAAGAAAGATAATAAACCAGGCTAGCATGATTATAATCAAAACCCTCTGGGCAAATTCACTGGGGTTGAAGCTGTTAAATTTATTTGATTTTTTCATACTATCTACCTCCTTGCCCAAAGTTATTCTTTTGTTTTTTCTGCATTCAAATTATAATAATGAAGTTTTCCGTCTTTGAAACGGATGGATATCTTATCTCCTACTTTAATCCCCATTCGGTTGAATTCTTCTGTGGTCATATCACAGGAAATATATTCATGATTGAATGTGCTTTCCGTGTCATCTCTCAGTGACATGGTAATTCTGTAACAAAATCCATGAAACTCGATTTCTTTTACCTTAACCCGGAAAGAATTCAATGATTTGTACTCTACAATTTCAATATTTTCCGGTCGACATGCCTTGATTTTATAACGGTTCTTCTCCAAATCACTGATAAGCACTTCTTTATCTTCTGTCATTTCTTCTGCATTCTTACGCACATCCGCCTGAAAGAAATTGATAGAACCAATAAAGTCTGCCACAAAAGGAGAATTTGGATTTTCATAAACTTCCAAAGGAGTTCCCTCCTGACGCACACAAGCATTATTCATAACGATAATTTTGTCTGCCATGGTAAGGGCTTCTTCCTGATCGTGGGTTACCATAATTGTGGTAATTCCCAAATTCTGCTGAAGACTTCGAATTTCTTTTCGCACCTTCTGTCTTACTTTAGCATCTAAGGCAGATAATGGTTCATCTAACAACAAAAAGTCCGGTGATAATACGATAGCTCTCGCCAATGCAATTCTCTGCTGCTGTCCACCGGATAACTGGGACGGATATTTGTTGATATGTTCCACCAGATTAACCTGTTCCAAAGAATGTCTTACCTTTTCTTCAATTTCTTCTTTTTTCATCTTTTTGTTTTTCAACCCGAAAGCTATGTTGTCTTTCACCGTCATATTTGGAAACAGTGCATAAGACTGGAATACAATTCCAAAATTACGCTTACTTGGATGAAAATTTGTAGCATCTACTCCATTTAAAAAGATTTTTCCTTTGGTTGGTTTTTCCAGCCCTGCAATGATTCTAAGCAATGTTGTTTTTCCACAACCGGATGGACCTAACAAGCAGACAAATTCACCTTTATTGATTGATAAGTTAATATTTTCTAATGCGGTGAAGGAACCATATTTCTTACAGATTCCGTCTATTCTTAAAAATTCCTCTGCCATATTCTTTCGCCTCTTTTCACATTTGTTTGCTTTTTCAAGACAAAAGGCGCTCACATCCTAAGATGTAAACGCCTTTGTTTATCTTGTAAATTATTTATTATTTTTTTGTAAATTTTAATCCTTTTTGGAGTTTATGTCAATCCCTTTTAGTATTTTGCCGGAATTGCCACATTGTAGTGTTCCATTGCTTCTTTCAATACCTTGAAGAAAGCTTCAATGTCTTCCACATCAATGGCACCAAGGGAACACAAACGGAAGGTATCTGTTGTTGAAATCTTTCCAGGATAAATAGTAAATCCTCTTTCATAACAGTAGTCATGAATTTTTTCAAAATCCCAGTTTTCGTCATTTGGATATTTGATAGAAACTACCATTCCAGACTGCCATTCTTTTTTAATGATGTCCTTTAAGCCTAATTCTTCTTTTCCTTTATGGATTGCTTCCCATACTCTCATATGACGTTCGTATTTTCCCATTTCTCCTTCTTCCCAGTACTCTTTAATTGCCTGTTTTACGGAATATACTGTCTGTACCGGTGGTGTGAAATGCATTTCTCCTGTCTTTTCAAAGAAGGAATACTGCATATATAAGTTACAGTAATAAGAGCGTGTTGGGTAATCCTTGGATTTCTCAATAATTTCTGTCTTACCTACTACAAAGGAAAGTCCTGTCATTGCCATAAGACCTTTCTGGGAAGATGCCATAACAAAGTCTACATTATCTTTTTCCATATCGATTGGAAGCATTGCATATGTAGATGTGGTATCTACCGTAAATACAGCTCCTGCCTCATGAACAATTGCACCGATTTCACGGATTGGATTTAAAATACCTGTTCCTGTTTCATTGTGTGTGGTATGTACCAGAGCAATGTCAGGATTTTCTTTCAAAGTTTTCTTTACCAGTTCCAAATCCGGAAGTTCATCATATGGGAACTTTAATTCCAAATATGGGATATGATAATACTGTAATACTTCCACTGCTCGTGAACTGTATGCACCATTGTTAATTACAAGTGCTTTCTTGTTTTCCGGTACTAAGGAATTCATTAACACGTCGATATTGATGGTACCGGAACCACAAAATAATACAGATGTGTATTTTTCCGGATCACCGTGAACAATTTTTACCAGTTCTTTTCTGATATCTCTCATGATATCGCCAAATTCTTTCTCTCTTGGACAAATATCTGGAACTACCTGTGCGTATTTTACTGTGTCTGTTGTTGTAGCTGGGCCTGGGTTTAATAAAATGTTACGTTTGATTTTTTCCATAATAAATTCCTCCAATTCTATTCTTTCGCTGTTATTGTCTTATGTTAATTTGCCATCACGTCTATGTGATGTTTAACTTGTACCCACCCTAACATGGTACCAAGTTGCTGTCAAATTTTTTCCTAAATTTTTTTTACTTGCATTTTTTTTCGTATGCGAGTAGAATCGAAGCCATCTTATATAAAGATATTACATTAAGCAAAGACAGAAAGGATGATTTTTATGAACCTGCATACTCTCACTCTTATTTTTATTGCTGCCGTATTTCATGCTGTATGGAACATTATTCTAAAAGATGCCAAAGATAATCTTACGGCATTGTGGCTGCAGATGTTTGTTACCGTAATTTATCTGGTTCCCTTCAGTTTCATATGTTATGGCTTGCCGCCAAAGGAAGCGCTTCCCACTCTGATTTTTTCAGGGCTTATGCAGGCTGTTTACTATGTATTGCTTGGAAAATGCTATCAGTCTGGAAATCTCTCTGTTGTATATCCTTTAACCAGAGGCTCTGCCCCTGTGTTTGTCTGCATTTTTTCTGTACTGCTTGGTCTGGAGAACCTGACCTTTCCCGTATTCCTCTCCCTTCTATTGATTGTATTTGGTATCTATATTGTAAATATGCCTGCTTTTAATTTAAAAAGTATGATAGCGCCTTTCAAAACACTAATCGAGGATTCTTCCACCAGACTCTCCATACTGATCGGCATTGTCATTGCACTATACACTTTATCAGACAAGGTGAATGTCCGTTATACAACCCCCTTCATTGTATATAGTATTTTGACACTGATTCCCACTATACTGTTGGCACCAAGCCTTTGTAAAAAAGAAAAAATCAAAGCAGAATTAGAAGGTGTTGGAAAACTTCACATTCTTGGCATTTCCATTTTTATGGTTGCAGCTTACTGTCTGGTGCTGGTTGCCATGAGTAATTGCAACGCCAGCTATATTTCCTCTATCCGGGAAGTATCTGTCGTGTTTGTAGCTCTGTATACCTCAATGCGCTCCAAAAATCCTAACTGGCAGCCTAAAATTATCGGTTCTATTATTATTTTCTCCGGTATTGTGCTGGTATCCTACCTTACCAGTCTTTCCTAAATTCCAAAAGGAAAGGCTGTTGACAGCAACTTGGTACCATGTTAAGGTGAACCCATCTTGAAAACAATAGTATTTTAAATAGCTGAATGGAGGAATTGACTATGAGTGAAAACAGAATTGAAGGAGTTATTTTTGACTGGGCAGGAACTACTGTAGATTACGGATGTTTCGCCCCGGTAGAAGTATTCTTGGAAGTATTTAAAAATAAAGGCGTTGCTATTACTTTAGAGGAAGCCAGAGGACCTATGGGTATGTTAAAAATCGACCACATTCGTGCCTTAACTCAGGTACCGCGTATCAAAGAAGAATGGACAAAGGTACACGGCAGTGCACCTACGGAAGATGATGTGGTAGCAATGTACCAAGAATTCGAGCCTTCTTTGTTAAAGATTTTACCGAACTATGCCACACCAATTGACGGTGTCCATGAAACTGTGGCAAAGCTTCGTGAAATGGGCTTGAAAATTGGCTCTACTACAGGTTATACTAACACCATGATGGATATTGTAGTGCCAGAAGCCAAGAAACAAGGCTATGCTCCTGACTGCTACTTCACACCAGATGAGCTTCCTGCCGGACGCCCACTTCCATGGATGTGTTACCGCAATGCCATGGAACTTGGTATTTACCCAATGTCACATTTTGTAAAGGTAGGCGACACTAAGTCGGATGTCAAAGAGGGCGTGAATGCCGGCTGCTGGAGCATTGGCGTAGTCATCGGAAGCAATGAGATGGGGCTTCACGAAGAAGAAACTTTATCTATGCCTTCCGAAGAACTGGAAAAAATGGTAACCACGGTTACAGAACGTTTCTATGATAATGGCGCTCACTATGTAATTCGCACTATGAGAGAATTGCCTGCTGCCATCGAATTAATCAACAAAGAATTAGAAAAAGGTGCTATGCCTCATTCCTTAAGATAATTTAATTTTACATAATGTACAAAAAGAAGGTTTTGCTTATGAATACAGACAAAAAATCCCCATCAGAATTAAGTTTATCCATTGTCAATTATCTCAAAAGATATATTCGCCAAAATAACTTGAAACCACACGATAAACTTCCTTCTGAAAATACCCTTGCTGCACAGTTTAATGTAAACCGCAATGTGGTGCGAAGTGCTCTTGCCACACTGCGTGCTCAGGGACTGGTTTATTCGGAAAAGGGCAGGGGATTTTTTGTGGCTGAAAAACAGAAACCTATCCTCTTTCGCCACAATAATGGTATGGGATTTTCTGAAATTCTAAATCAGGGGGACAGAAATTACGAAACCTGTATTTTGGATATCAAAAAAGTACTAGCCGGACCTTTGGAACGGAAAGCCTTGGAATTAGATGAATCTGAATATGTTTACCGACTAAAAGTTTTGCGTTCCATTGATTTCAAACCTTTTGCTATCTGCTATTCTATTCTTCCGGAAAAATATGTACCGGATTTTGATATACATTTGGAAAATTTTCGTTCGGTAAATGAAGTATTGATGAATACATATAATTACTCACATCCTCGCTGCCACAAAATAAGCATTGAGGCTACTTTACCCGTCAGCGAAGAAATCGAATTACTGCAAATCACAGAAGCGATGCCTATTTTAAAGCAGAATTCTGTATTTACCATTGATGGTGTTGGTCCCATTGAATATTTTATTGTACGTGCAAGAGGAGATCGTTTTAACTTTAGTATGACCTTTGAATAAAAGAGAGGAGGAATACTATGTTTAACAGCAGTTTTACAGACTGGACTACAACGAATATCATAATTCGTATGCTGGTAGCGATGCTTTTAGGCTCCATTATTGGAATTAACCGCGGTGTGCGAAGAAAGGGAGCCGGCATGAAAACCCATACTATTCTATGTCTTGGCTCTGCTTTAGTATCTCTGACCGGACAATTTATGAGCGTGGAATTCCCGGGAGAAGCCGATATGTCACGAATGGCTGCCCAGGTTATCAGTGGTGTTGGATTTTTAGGTGTTGGAACAATTCTGGTGTCCAATGACCATCAAATACGTGGGCTTACCACTGCTGCAAGCCTTTGGACCTGTGCCTGCATCGGACTTGCCGTAGGCTGTGGTTTTGTGGAAGGTGGGGTTTTAGCCAGTCTTTTAGTATTATTTGCTCTGCAAGGCTTGCCCGCCATTGACAATTATTTTACACGCCATTCCAAATTCTTTGGTGTCTGTCTGGAAATCGACAATACCAATGCTATTACTGTTTTTTTAGACAAAATGAAAGAAGAAGAAATTCTCATTGACACCTTCGAAGTAATTAAACCACAATTCAAAAAGCAGAATATGACTATTATCGCCACTTTAAAAATCAATCATAAATCCCAGCGTATTCACTATAAAGAAATGCTTATGGGGATTGAAGGCGTTTTATCCGTGCAGGATATCTAAAAAGCACCTCACATTGGAGGTGCTTCCTTATGTTCTACACTTGTTATTTACAGAAATTATTCTGCTGTCTGTACGTTCTCTTCTACTGCTTCTCCTGATTCTTCAGCAGCTGCATCTTCTGGAGCAACGTTTTCTACTTCATTTCCGGATTCGCTTTCTTCAACGTTTGTGCTTTCCGCATTTGTTTCTTCAACTTCTGCTTCTTCGCTTTCTGTCGCTTCATTTTCTGTTGCTTCGTTTTCTGTTGTTAAATCTTCTTCTGTAACATCCTCTTCTTTTTCAGGATCCCCCATGATGTTTTCTTCGCCTGCTTCTTCTGTAGTAGGCTCATTGCTGTTACCTCCACATGCTGTAAAACTCATGCATGCCATAGTTGCTACACAAAGTAATAATACAATTTTCTTTTTCATTTTCTTCATTTCCTTTCCTCATAATACTTTTCCTCTTAATTGGACGATTACAAGTATATCATATTAGCCCTAAGAATAAAATATGCCTTTTTCTTATCTTTTCTTTAAGAAATTCTTAACACTACTGGTTGCAGCGTCTTTGCAAGTCTTCCCATCTTCTGTCTACCTCTTTCTGGTAGACTTCAATGAGATGTTCGTTTTCCTTTTGAAACAAATGTTTAAATCTGCCCTGTTTTTTCAGAAAATCTTCAATTGGAAGACGTTTCTTTGGCTCATAATTCAATGTCCACTTTCCGTCTTCTACTTCAAACAGTGGCCAGTAATTTGTTTCTACTGCCAGTTTACAGATTTCCATAATATCTTCGGTTGGATATCTCCAGCCTCTTGGACATGGTGACATTACATTTAAGAATGCTGCACCCTTTTTATAGATAGCTTTCTCTGCTTTGATATGTAAATCTTTAAAATTCTGTACAAAGGTAGTCTGTGCGGCATATGGCACATAATGTTCTGCAATAATTGCCGTTAAATCCTTACGATTCTGCTGTTTTCCCACAGAAACGCTTCCTACCGGAGTAGTCGTTGTATCTGCATACATTGGTGTTGCAGAAGAACGCTGAATACCTGTGTTCATATACGCCCCATTGTCATAACATACATACACTAAATCGTGATTACGTTCCATGGCACCGGATAAGGACTGGAAACCGATATCATACGTACCACCGTCACCACCAAAGGCAATAAACTTGTAAGTTTCGTCTAACTTACCTTTCTTTTTCATTACATTGTAAGCTGCTTCTACACCGCTTAAGGTTGCACCGGCATTTTCAAATGCATTGTGAATATAGCTGTCTTCCCATGCTGTATATGGGTACATAAATGTAGAAACTTCCAAACAGCCTGTGGCATTTGCAATTACTGCTTTATCTTCCTCATGAAGTCCGCGAAGCACGTTACGAACTGCAATGGTACCGCCGCAGCCGGCGCACATACGATGACCAGGAGCTAAACGTTCTGGTTTATTCATGGTTTCTTTAAAATTATAACTCATCTTGTTTACCTCCTATTCTCTCAGACCAATGTAACGATATCCATCTACTGTTTTTCCGTTGCCTACTGCTTCTAATTCATCAAAGATTTCCACGAAATCTTCTACTTTGATGTCACGTCCGCCAAGACCATACATATATTCTACTGTCTTTGCTGTGTTTCCTGCTCTATGTAACGCTGCCAAAGTTTCGGAACATAATGGACCACCGTGAGTACTGAAACTTTCGGCTCTATCCATAATACCTACAACTTTTACTTTGGATAATGCAGCCGCAATTTCTTCTCCCGGGAATGGGCGGAAGAAACGAATCTTTAATAAGCCAACTTTTTTCCCTTCTTCTCTCATGCGGTCAATGGCGTCTTTCGCTGTTCCTGCCGCAGAGCCAATAATTACAATGGCATACTCTGCATCTTCTAAACGATATTCTTCAAACAAACCATACTGTCTTCCTGACATTTTTGCAAACTCATCCATTACTTCTATGGCAACTTTTTTTGCATTTTTCATTGCCTGAACCTGTGCGTATTTTGATTCCATATAATAGTTAGATACACCATAAGGTCCTACTGCCATGGATTCTTTTGGATTTAAAAGATAGTGTTCCGGTTCATATTCGCCTACAAAATCTTTTACCTGCTTATCTTCTAATAATTCCATATTCTGTACCGCATGACTTGTGATAAATCCATCCTGACATACCATAATTGGAAGTCTTACGTCTTTATGTTCTGCAATTCTGTAAGCCATAACAAAATTATCATAAACTTCCTGATTACTTTCTGCATAAAGCTGAATCCAGCCAGCATCTCTGGCACCCATACTGTCGGAATGGTCGCAGTTAATATTAATTGGACCGGATAACGCACGATTTACCAATGCAAGCATTAACGGCAGTCTGTCGGATGCTACCACATACAACTCTTCCCACATCAATGCCATACCACAGGAGGAGGTTGCTGTAAGAGAACGTGCCCCTGCTGCTTCTGCTCCCAAAGCAGCACTCATTGAACTATGCTCACTTTCTACCGGGATAAATTCTGTATCTACTAAACCATCTGCCACAAATTTTGAAAAGTATTCCGGAATTTCTGTAGATGGGGTAATTGGAAACGCCGGAAATACATCCGGATTAATCTGACGAAGTGCGATTGCTGCTGCTTCGTTTCCTGATAATCTTTCTCTCTTTGCCATCTTACTTCACTCCTTCCATAGTAATTGCGGAAAACGGACATGCTTTTACGCAGATTCCGCATCCTTTACAATGCTCATAAGCAAAATCAAGGCGTTTTTTATCTTTTACAGGAATTGCACTGTCCGGGCAAACCGGTGTACACAAAAGACACTGGGTACATTTTTCTTCGATAAATACCGGCTGGTCCTTTGCCCATTCACCAGTATTAAAATGTTTTGATGTTGCCGGTTCCCAAATCTGATTCCCCTCTGTAATTTCCTGCCATTTACTTTTTTCGTTGATATCCTTTGCCTGTAATGCCATATTATTTTACCTCCTTCAATGCCATACGGAGTGCTGCAAGATTTCCTTCAATTACTTCCGGTTTGGTCGCAAATTTTTTCTTAAAAGAGCTTTCCATTTCTTCCAAAAATGTTTCCTCATCTACTGCTTTTGTCACTTTTACAACTGCTGCAAGCATTGGTGTATTTGGGAAATATTTTCCTAAGGTTTCCATGGAAACTTTTCTTGCATCTATGGTGTACAGTTCTCCTTCATATCCATGAAGGTGCGGAATAATTTCTTCCTTTGTTTTACTGGTGTTTACAATCACTGCACCTTCTTTTTTCAGTCCGGCGGTTACATCTACCACCTCAAGTAAACTTTCGTCTACCACAACGGAATAATCCGGCTGATAAATGTTGGAGTGAACTCTGATGTTTTTGTCATCAATTCGATTGTAAACAGTTACTGGTGCTCCCATTCGCTCTGGGCCATATTCAGGGAACGCCTGAACATACTTTCCGGTGAAGAATGCCACATCTGCCAAAAGCATTGCTGCTGTCTTGGCACCCTGGCCCCCTCGACCATGCCATCTGATTTCTATCATTTCTTCTACCTCGCTATATGTGTGAATATTAAAATAGGTTGCGAATGTTGATGCATTCACAACCTATTTATTATACCAAGATTTTCCTTGGGGTGCAATTGATTTGAGGGGGGATTGTTGCATTCGAACTTGGTGGTTTGCAGGACGCTCCTAAGTGGGACAACTGCTGCCCGGAATGGCAGAGGCAATGTGAATGCCATTCCGAACAGCAGTTGTCCCACTTAGGAGCTGTTCTTGAAAAACCGGCAGGTTTGAATGAAGCAATCCTTGTCAGATTTTTGTTTTTTTATTTAATTTTGCATTTCTTGTAGTCTGCTGCTGAGAGAGAAACTTTTTTGACCTTGGTGTATTTTCCGTATATTTTTTCTCCAAAAGGTGTTGTGATGTATCCACGCATACGTATATAGTAATTTTTGATAACCTTTAAACAAAAATTTTATTCCTCAACCTTAATAACACAATCCTTCCGAAAAAACGCCACACCATACTTGACCACATCTTCATAACCGTCATCATTCAACTCTTTTACATACTGTCGGTCTTTTATCTGGTTTAACGCTTCTTGTGCTTTTGCTTCCAGTTGGCTTATTTTATCAGCCACCTTAAATTCAATTACAAAAGCAGTTTTTCTTCTGGTAGCTGGTTTTATGAACAAATCACTTCTACCATTTCCACCTTCCCGATTAGACTTTACCATATAGCCTTTCATACCGGTAAGTACTCCTGCCAGAAAACCATGATAAAAATTTTCATAAGCATCATTAAAACTGATAGTTTCTAAAAGCAATTCATTTAACTGTTCTTCGAAGGTTTCCACATCTTTATTTACAAAAGAAGTAAACAACTCTGTCCGGTCTTTTTCCTCAATTTTTTCCTTGAACCAACCCAGAATCTTGTTTCTGAAAATATATTTCACCTCACGGTTAGGTATGGCAAACTGCATATACTGGGTATCGCTTTTCTCCTCCATACGCTCGCCCACCTTGCGGAAATATCCTGTAAAAAACATAAAATTCCACAAATTATCCATCGTCTTGTATACTTCATCATATGTGATATCTTCATGGATAGGTTTTTCCACCGTTTTTCCTTCAATCAGTGCTTCCAGCTCCTGCTTTGTTTCCATATCCGCCCGCTCAATCAAGGTTCTAACAACACTGTTTGAGCTGGTATTTGCCCAATATGACGTTGGAAATTTATTATGATTTTCCATCAAATCATCTGCATACTGAATCACGCTCCACGGATTATATACATTAGCATCTCCAAATAAATAACCATTGTACCAATCCTTAAACGTATCAAACTTATCTTGCATGTCATAATCTTCACAAAGTTTTCGCACTTCTGAATCAAGAAAGCCGAAATACTCATCATATTTTTCATTCAATATAGATATAATTTTCAGGTTATTTAATCCGGTAAAAATACTCTCCTTTGAAATTCTTAGACATCCTGTAATAACCGAAAATTCCAGACTACTGTTTGTCTTTAAAGCAGATTCAAACAAAGAACGTATAAAATCTGTCATCTGCTGATAATATTTCCCAAAGAAAGCACTTTCTAACGGCACATCATATTCATCAATCAGTATAATAACCTTTTTTCCATAATATCTTTCCAAACATTGAGATAAAAACTTCAAGGAATCATTGTATGCATTTCTGTCTGCTTGTTCACGCATAATTTCAAGATATTTTTCTTTTTGTTCTGCAAGACGTTCATCCTCCAAAATAAACATATGTCTGGAGTATTCATCTGCAATCTGACGCTTTAACATATCATATGCCATATCAAAATTCGGTTGTTTTGCAGATTTCAAAGACAGACTAATTACAGGATACTGTCCCCTATGAGCCAGATACTTCTCTCCTGCCTCCATTATTTTCATACCTTGAAACAGATGACTGTTATCAACCTTTGTTCCATCTGCCTCTCTTGCATCTTCAAAGAAATATTGAAGCATACTCATGTTTAAAGTTTTTCCAAAACGTCGGGGACGAGTGAACAGATTTACCTCTCCCTTTTTGTCCAATAATTCTCTTATAAAAAGTGTTTTGTCTATAAAGTAATAGCCCTTGGTAACCAACTTTTCAAAATTATCAATTCCTATAGGCAGTGGTTTATATTTCATGCACTCACCTCCTGTTTTATATTTCGCAAATTACCTATATTGTAAAAAAAGAAACTTATAATGTCAACGTCCCCCTACAACTCACAATTATTTACCGTTCTAGGGAACGGCACCACATCCCTGATATTTCCCATTCCGGTTAAATACATTACCATACGTTCAAATCCAAGCCCGAAGCCTGCGTGTCTTACGCTTCCATATCTTCTTAAATCCAGATAGAATTCATAGTCTTCCTTCTTCAGTCCGGCTTCTTCCATACGTGCCAGCAGTTTTTCGTAATCGTCTTCTCTCTGGCTGCCGCCGATGATTTCTCCGATGCCCGGAACCAGACAGTCTACCGCTGCTACGGTTTTGCCATCTTCATTTAATTTCATGTAAAATGCTTTGATTTCCTTTGGATAATCTGTAACAAATACCGGGGATTTGTAGATTTCTTCGGTCAAGAAACGCTCATGTTCTGTCTGTAAGTCACAGCCCCAGCTTACCTTGTACTCAAATTTATCATTGTATTTTTCCAGAAGTTTCACAGCTTCTGTATAGGTCACTCTGGCAAAGTCTGAATTTAATACACAATCCAGTCGTTCCAACAGACCTTTATCCACAAATTGATTGAAAAATGCCATTTCTTCCGGTGCATGTTCCAGCACATAGGAAATCACATATTTCATCATAGATTCTGCCAATTCCATATCATCTTCCAAATCCGCAAAGGCAATTTCCGGTTCAATCATCCAGAACTCCGCTGCATGACGGGTGGTGTTGGAATTTTCCGCACGGAACGTTGGACCAAAGGTGTAAATATTGCGAAAAGCACAGACGAAAGTTTCCCCATTTAACTGACCACTTACCGTTAAATTAGTTTCCTTTCCAAAAAAATCTTTGCTGTAATCCACTGCACCGTTGTCGTCCATTGGAAGATTTGCCGGGTCCAATGTGGTAACGCGAAACATTTCCCCTGCTCCCTCACAGTCGCTTCCGGTAATAATCGGAGTGTGAACATACACAAAATCTCTTTCCTGAAAGAATTTGTGAATGGCATAAGCGCAAAGAGAACGCACTCGAAACACCGCCTGAAAGGTGTTGGTTCTTGGGCGCAGATGGGAAATTGTTCTTAAATACTCAAAAGAGTGTTTCTTTTTCTGCAACGGATAATCCGGTGTGGATTCTCCCTCTATCTCAATTTCAACTGCCTGAATCTCAAAAGGCTGTTTTGCCTCCGGTGTTGCCACCAGTTTACCGGTAACAAGTAACGCTGCTCCTACATTTAATTTGCTGATTTTTGCAAAATTTTCTAATTTATCGTCATATACAATCTGTAACGGTTTGAAAAAAGTTCCGTCACTTACCATAATAAATCCGAAATTCTTTGATGAACGCACACTGCGCACCCAGCCACACACGTTCACCGTGGTATCTATATATTTTTCCTGTTCTTTGTACAATTCTCTAATACTAAGCATATTACCTCTGTCCTTCCTGTTATTTATGATAAAAGTTCCATTTCCTCCGGTGTCAGTTTCCGGTAACCGCCCCTTGGCAGACTTTCATCCAATTCCAAAGCACCAATGCGAATACGTTTTAAATATACTACATAACATCCCACTGCCTTTAACATTCGTTTTACCTGATGCTTCTTTCCCTCCTGAATGGTAAGATAGCCGGAAATGATATTCTGATTTCTTGGATTTTTTACGATGTTGCTACATTTCTTACCATAGAATAAATCCTCAATATCCTGCAATTTCCCCGGAGCCAGAATTTCCAATCTGGCAGGCTTGGTTCTCTCCGGCTCACTTCTCAAAAATACACCCTGCTCTAACTGTTGCCTTTTTTCCTGATTTAATTCACCCACTGCCCAGAAAAAATATGTTTTTTCCACATGGTTATCCGGATGCATCAGGCTGTGATTCCATTTGCCATCATTAGTTAGCAACAGCAAACCTTCCGTATCCTTGTCTAACCTACCCACCGGATGCAGTTTTTCCTGCAAATCCTTTTCAAAATAATCCATTACTGTCTTATGTTGTGCATCCTTCCTGGCAGTTATACAGCCGGAAGGCTTATGAAACATATAATACAATTTTTCTTCCGTTTCAGCCATGGCTCCTCCTTATGTCATTACTATGTCTAGTATACCCCAAACAAAAAAAGGCGGCAACCATTTAAGTTGCCACCTGCATTTGTGTCATTCTGCTCAAATTTTCCTGAAAGTTCTTTTCTAATTGTTCCAGTTCCTCCGCGTATCTTATAAACTCTTCTTTCAGCACCCCATCCTTATCCTTTTTGTAGCAAATGCGATGCTCCATGCTTGCCCATAAATCCATTGCCATACTGCGAAACTGAATTTCCACCGGAAAATACTCCGATGCATCCATATAGTACAACGGAACTGCAATATCCTTTAAATTTTCCATAGCATTTTCCTTATTTACAGGAAGATTCAGCTTTTTTAACTTTTCCTCAATGCTCTCTTGAGATTTGATACGGCTTTCTATATGATGTATCGCTTTTTGCTCTATGTCAGATTCCTCGTATAAATAACGGTCCAATAAATTTATTCGTTCTACCATAATTGACATTGCATCCTGATATGGCGTAATCAATTCATGATATTTCTTATTTGTCATAAACTTCGTCCCTTAACAATCCCTGCCTTTTATTTTATGGAAATTTTGTGTTCTTTCTATGTTCAATTCCTTAAACTTCCATGAAAATTATTTTCATTTTTTGTTCATATTTTTATTTAGATAACCGGTTCTGCTATTTCTGCCTCCAACATAAAATATTATGATTTCATTCTTGGAGTTTTCTATGAAATTACATAAACTAAAACGTATGATTTCCATAGAGTTAATACTGCTTGTTCTTTTGTTAGTCATGACTACCTTAGATACCGTCCACCCACTCCTTCCAGTATCCAATGCCTCCGCCACTCCGGTAGGTCCCATTGCTTCTCCCACCCCTGCCCCGGAAAAAGATTATATTAAATGGGTGGAATTTAACGTAACTTGCAAAGCCATGAAAGATGCCTACCAATACGATATTTCCACCTATGGACAGAAACTTCATTTAAACTGGATTTCTCTACTTGCCTATCTGGGTGCTAAAAATGGTGGGGACTTCTCTGGCTATCAGTCCTCTGATATGGAGGAGCTTACCGAAGTTCTTTTGTCCGGTGAAAAGACCATGGAACAGCTTACCAAAGACATGAAATATTACTCCTATTATCTGGAAGCATACACTGCTGTACTGGGAGGCATGGTGGGAGAATATGAAATCGAAGTAACTTCAGATACTGCATCTTCCAACGCAGTCTGGGAAAAGCGATACGGTCTGAAAGCCTTTCTGCCCCTTGCCAAAAACTTTCCCTACACCGACTACGATGATTTTGGCGCTACCCGCTCCTACGGCTATAACCGTCCTCATCTGGGGCATGATATGATGGGACAGACCGGAACGCCCATTATTGCCATAGAATCCGGCTATGTGGAAGCTCTGGGCTGGAATCAGTATGGCGGCTGGCGTATCGGTATCCGAAGCTTTGATAAAAAACGCTATTATTATTACGCCCATCTGCGTCAGAATTACCCATTTCAAAAGGATTTAAAAGAAGGAGATATTGTAACTGCCGGAGATGTGATTGGTTATCTTGGACACACCGGCTACAGTACCACAGAAAACACCAACAATATTGATATTTCTCATTTACATTATGGAATTCAGTTGATTTTTGATGAATCTCAAAAAGACAGCGATAACGAAATCTGGATTAGCTGTTATGAATTAACTAAATTTCTATATATGAACCGCAGCGAAACCCAGAAAGTGGAGGGAACTAAGGAATGGAAGCGCATTGTTGATATGCGTGACCCAGTCACTGAAAACTAATTTATCCTCTACAAACCGTGAATTTTTCTGTAAAGTCTATGATTTGACCAATAATTTATTGAATTCTTAGAGTCTGTTTCCTTGTATTTTGTAAAATTATATACTATAATAAAGATGAGAAAGAGTATTTCACGGTCACTACTATTTATGGGGATTTTAAAACAAAGGAGGTTTTTTGTTATGAAATATATAAGACATTCTCTTGAAGTAGATGCAGTGCAATATGAGGTGGGAAAAGGATTAGAAGACGGTTTTCAGCTTTTTAGTAAGGTTCTCACCAACGGTTATATCATTGCAGAAGGACTGGTACAAATCACCAGAGAAGACGGCTCTATTGTATGTCCATTTATCAATAACCGCCGTGGAAGTATTTTTATTCGCGAGGGTGACTACATTATCACCGAAGCAGATGGACAACGCCACGTATGTGGTGCCGATAAGTTTCATAGCCGTTTTGTTCCGGTGGAAGAAGCTTAACAGAGGTTTTACAACTTCTACATAAAAAGGGCAGGTGCAATATCGTGAACCGACCCCCAAAAGTTAGACCTAAAATCTAACGATTGGGAGGTCGGTTTTTGTATGGCA
>CAYVCL010000002.1:0-5999 GCA_964450185.1 uncultured Lachnospiraceae bacterium
CATCAAAGGATGGGCAGACCCACTTAGGGCAAATGCCTCCACGCTTTTTTACTTCGCTCACTAATTTCTGTTCAATGGTTTTCTCTCTCATCCACGAACCTCCCATCAAAATATGATGACGGTCAAGATACTCTCTACCCAAACCTCTCTATATACAATTTTTTATTATTTTTTCTATATAGGATACTTTTGGTAGAGAGTATAATGACTATCACAAATGGCTTAAAATAAGGGTTTGTGCAATTATGAGTAGAACTCAAAAAAGTTTGTATTTGACTTGCACTGACCGTCACTCCCCAAAACTAAATGAAATCATTTCCTGTTTTGAGTTTCACGCCATGCACGAAACTACCCTTATTCGTTTTATGTCTAAAGAACCCTGCCTGTTCAATGGCAGCATAAAAGTCTGTTGTACTTCTAATGTACTCACCATTTTGAATGCAATAAGCACGGTACTGCTGGTAGAACTCCCCTGACTTTTCTTCCAAATCCTTACCAACATCACAACAGTCTGTAAGAAAATGCCCAAGCCAATCATTGTCATCACGATAAGCTGCCACGGCATCCTTTACACATTTAGGGTCTTCCACCTTGTGGTCAGTCTTGCTTACTTTCTCTGCACCCTCAATAATCCATTTCATGATGGCTGAACCAGCTTTCTCATAAAGAAAATCAGCATAGTTTTTTATGTCAGAATTGCCCTTAATCTTTGCATTAAAGGGGATAACCTTTAATCTTCTCCAGATACCATCATCATTCGCCCCGACCTTTGGAAGGTGGTTCGTGTAAAGAACCACTTGATGAGACGGCACAAAGTGGAATGGGTCCTTGTACTTCTTACAGGCCTGTATTTCATCCGTGGAACAGAGCTGCTTTACCATTGCCGTGTTAAGACGCACACCTTCCTGCATCTCGGATGCAATGATGAGTCTCTTTCCCTTAAGTTCTGCCATCTCCGGTTGGGCATTTACCTTGTTACCCATCGTGAGAATATCTGATGAAATCTTGCCGCTGTATGTACCAAGAACTCTTGCTATGGTATTCCAGAAGGTCGATTTACCATTTGCTCCGTCACCATATGCAATAATGATGAACTCCTCATACACCTTGCCGATTGCAGCCAAGCCGATAACCTTCTGTACATACTCGATAAGTTCCGTATCACCGCAGAAAAATGTCTCAAGTGCCTCAAGCCAGATATCCATGCCCTCATCTCCGGGAGAGCATTCCGTAATCTTGGTTATAAGGTCAAATGGGTCATGTGGCTGTTCTCCTGCTATTCCCTTTTCCAAGTTGTAGGTTGCTCTTGGTGTATTAAGGAGAACTGGGTTCTTATCAAGGTCTGACACCTTGATGGTCAACATGGACTTTGCTACATTTAGTGCCGAAGTAATATACTTGTAATCTCTGCGTTTCATGGTAAATGCAAGATACTTTTCCGCCCCAACCAGCATATAGAAAAGACCGAGGTGTTCCGGCTGGATATCTTTTGCAAGTGCCTTTGAACCCTGATTTACAGTTGCCTCATCATACCCGGCATCCACAAGTGCTTTCTTGGCTTCCTCAATGGAATCCTTTGCATCCTGTAACTGTAAATCCAAGAACTCTACACAGGCACCAACGGCCATCTGTTTATCTTCCACCCACACTTCGCCATCATATCTGATATAATCCGTTGCAGCCGTATACTTCAGTTCATCCCCATATTCACGGGACAATACTTTAGCCTGTCCGACATCGGAGTAATCTTCCGGCTTTAAGGAACCTGCTCCTCCACCGAAATCATCATTAAACTGATCAGGCGGAACATACCCACTGTCACTTGATACCTTGTTTCTAAAGAACTTAATTGCCGAGAACCAAATCGTCTGCAATTCGCTGTCATCCAAAGGTGGATTACATTTTTCCGCCTCTTCCAGAAAAATCTCATGAGCCTTGTCTGTTTCTCCGTATCTTTTAAGGACTCTTCCTGCAAAACGGGATAATGTGTTGTTACGATTACCCTCAAGGATTGGTCCCTTTGTAGTCGGAAGTTCCTGCTGTTCTTCCGAAAGTGTTACTTCCTCCGAAATTAGCACCCAGCCATCATGCCAGATGACCTCATCTACATCTGCACCAAATATAAATCTTGCAGCATCTCTTGCATTTCCATCAAAGAAGGGATATGCCTGATAAATGGCATTTTTGAGTGCCGTGTAATAATCTGCATCCGTTGTTTCTTCTATAAGGAAGTAAACATGGAATCTTGGTCTTGCAGACCTGCCATCCTTTTCGAGCATATTGTGTCTCGAAGGTGCTACCGCATATGCAATGTCCGGCATTAGGTCATCCAACGCTTCCGGGGTCATCCAATCCGCCGGATTATCGCTATGGTCATTGTCACAGTCCATAACAACCACATTTGATTTTCTGAAATTGCTGATACTTCGATAATTTTTATCGTATTCAGCACACACATGGTCAAAGCTGACCGCTTTTGCCATCTCCTCGGCAGAAGATACCTCTACCCGGTTCGGATAGAGGCAGTTCTTTTTATCACCAGAGGAGTTAGCCAAACATAAGACTAACTTCATTTAGTTTCCCTCCCAAGTTTCTTCATCTTCTTCAATCTGATTCTGAATGCACTGTGCAGCATAATGAAGAGCTTTAATCAGAGAAGTAGGTGCAATGTCTGTTTTAAATGAAACAGCAATATTCTCCCCGCATTCATGTGTTTCTACTTTGAGATATCCCGGCATTTCATTACCGAAATAAAGATAAGAAAATACCTTACCATCTTCATCTGGTCTTGATGTACCCACTTCCACAAATACCGGGTCTTCTGCACCGACCTCTCTTGCATCTGTTCTGTATTCCACACCATCATCAGCTACATAACCTTTAAACTTACCTACATACATAATGAAATCTCCTTGTCATCAAAATACTTTATTGTCATCTGTTTTCTTTCTGCATAAGCAATCTCGCTCTGCATTCCTGCTGTTGGTTTTCCGAACACCCACAATTCCTTACATTTAGAAAGAATTGCTATGTCCATAAACATTGCCAGCTCACGCTCTTTCTCTTCCTTCATAAATTGAGGAAAAAGTAAATGTGGGGCTATGGGGATTGCTCCCTGATCCACGGCAAATCTGCTGTACCGTCTGGCTTTCCCTGTGTTTTCTTCCACATCCCCGCTGTAAGGAGAACAAATATAAACGATAGGTCTGTATCTGTTTTTCTCCTTTTCCAAATTGGAAATAGCCTGGTAGGGAACCACATCGGAGTAGCCTTCCGGGTTCTTGTATCCTATCCCATCGGACTCACCTCTTTCGTTAAATGATGAAGCCTTATTTTTGCCTCTCATTTCTGTTAGTAAGGAAATCCGGCATTTTCCTATCGAGGTTATAAATTTTCTTGCTTTCCTAATAAAAAAAACTCCGGGGACATTCCCGGAGCAGTTTCTTCCTTATATATGTTGTTTTCACTTTTACTTTTCTTCAAATAAAATTCCGGTCTCATAGGAAAAACAGCATTTTCCATACTTACGGATTTGTAAGGAAAAAGAAAAAAATCTTGAAAAATATTTTTTCAGAAAAATAGGAAAATGAACCTTTTCCTTACTTACAGATTTAGAACGCAAGAGATGTTCAGAAACGGAGGTACAACATGGAACAGAAAACGATTGATTTAGCCGCCGAGTTACAGGCTGAAAACGAAGATGATTTATTCAATACTCTTACGGCAATCAGTGATATAGCAGAGCGGCTGGCAAACAAAAGGACAAAAAAGAAAACGGAGGCAAACAGGATGAATAAGAACTATGGACTGACAGGAAAGACTGTCAAAGCAAAGTTTAACGGTGGGGATTCTGATGCATATCCTTGGCAGGGCATGGCAGTTCCCGTGTTAATCACAGGCGAGTATGAGAACTTCCTTGTTGGAGAGGTTCTTCCACACTACGCTCCACACGGCTTTGGATTATCCCATCCGTACCCAATCACAATCTGTAAGCATGATATCGAGATTGGAGAAATGATAATCAATGGAGGGACAATCAAATGAGAAATAAAGAGATAGCAGAATTATTTAAGACAATCGCAGACAGCTTTCAGGCATTAAGTGAAATCTACTCTTCTGCTACAGAAGAAACTCCACAGCCAAAAGCTACAGCAAAAAGGGAAAAGCCTGTAAAGGTAAGTGAGCCTGTTACTACAGAGGAACCCCCGGCAGAATCAGAAACTGAATCCAAGACTTACACCAAGGAAGATGTCAGAGCGCTGCTCTCCCAGAAAGCTAAAATTGATGGCTGTAAGTACAAGGTAGAGGTTAAGGAACTCGTGGCCAAGTATTCTTCTGACGGTACGCTCACCAAAGTTCCAGAAGATAAGTATTCGGAACTTATGGCAGAGTTGGAGGTGGTCGGTAATGCCTAAACACGCACTACTCTCTGCCTCGGCAAGTAAGCAATGGCTCAATTGTCCACCATCTGCCAAGTTATGTGCAGAACAGGAAGACCGGGCAAGTCCATATGCACAGCAGGGAACGGATGCACATGAACTTTGTGAATATAAGGTTCTGTCTGCACTCGGTAAATCCGAGCGTGACCCGACTGAGAATCTCGAATTCTATGATGCAGAAATGGAAAACTGCACGGAGGAATATCGCAACTTCGTATTAGAACAGCTTGAGGATGCCAAGAAACTCTGTAAAGACCCTATTGTTCTTGTTGAACAGAGATTGGATTTTTCCAAATGGGTGCCAGAGGGTTTTGGAACCGGAGACTGTCTCATTGTTGCAGATGATGTTCTTCATATCATAGATTTCAAATATGGTATCGGTGTCTTGGTAGAGGCTGAACACAATCCACAGATGATGTGCTACGCACTCGGAGTCCTTGATATCTACGATGGCATTTATGATATCAAGACAGTCAAGATGACCATCTTTCAGCCAAGAAGGGACAATGTCTCTACTTGCACAATGGACAAGGAAACTCTCCTCACTTGGGCAGATACCGTTCTTGCACCAACCGCTAAATTGGCATATGCAGGCGAAGGAGAATTCAAAGCCGGGGACCATTGTACATTTTGCAAGGTCAAAGCTACCTGCCGTAAGCGAGCAGAATATAATCTTGAACTTGCTAAATATGATTTTGAGATGCCTGCCAACCTTGAAGATACAGAAATCGCAGCAATCCTGCCTAGAGTCGATGACCTTGTATCCTGGGTGAATGACATCAAAGAATATGCACTTCAAAAAGCCTTAAGTGGCACGAAGTATGACGGCTACAAAGTAGTCGAGGGTAAATCAAACCGTAAGTACACGGACGAAGGTGCCGTTGCGTCAGCAGTAACAGACGCTGGGTTTGACCCCTATGAGAAGAAACTTCTCGGTATAACAGCAATGACTTCTCTTCTCGGGAAGACGAAGTTCAATGAACTCCTCGGTGGCTTAATTGAAAAGCCACAGGGAAAACCAACACTTGTGCCAGAGACCGATAAGCGTCCGGCACTCAACACAGCCAAAGATGATTTCAAAGAAGAATAAGGAGGACAAAATCATGGCAATTATCACAAACCCTACTAAAGTTATCACAGGTGTTAACACAAGATGGTCTTACGCAAATGTGTGGGATCCAAAGGCAATCGATGGTGGAAAGCCTAAGTACTCGGTTTCCCTCATCATTCCGAAAGACGATGAAGTAACTGTCAACAAGATTAAGGCAGCCATTCAGGCAGCCTATGAGGAAGGTCAGTCAAAGCTTAAGGGTAACGGCAAGTCAGTACCACCTCTTTCTGCAATCAAGAACCCTTTGAGAGATGGGGATATCGAAAAGCCGGACGATGAGGCATACGCAGGTTGCTATTTTGTAAATGCAAACTCTTCTACTGCTCCTGGTGTTGTGGATGCAGACAGACAGCCTATCATCGAGCGTTCAGAGGTTTACTCTGGTGTTTACGGCAGAGCATCCATCAACTTCTACGCATTCAATGTGAATGGCAACAGAGGAATTGCCT
>CAYVCL010000002.1:6099-7396 GCA_964450185.1 uncultured Lachnospiraceae bacterium
AGAGCATCCATCAACTTCTACGCATTCAATGTGAATGGCAACAGAGGAATTGCCTGTGGTCTCAATAATCTTCAGAAGATTAGAGATGGCGAGCCTCTTGGTGGTAAGGCAAGTGCAGAGTCTGATTTCGCTACAGAGGATGATGACGATTTCCTTTCTTAAACCGCAGTAACAATTAACCACCGGGTGGCAGTGGACAACTCCTCTGCTGCCCACTTTTTATAAGGAGACAAAAAGTGAAAAAACCAGACTTTATTAAAACAATCAGCATCGACCTTGAAACATATTCAAGTGTCCCCATCAAAAATGGTGTGTATCCATATGCAGAATCACCCGATTCTGAAATACTCTTATTCGCCTATTCCATCAACGGTGAACCTGTTGTTGTAATTGATGTGGCAAGTGGCGAAGAAATCCCGGAATATATTCTTAAAGCACTTACGGACGATACCGTGGAGAAATGGGCATTCAATGCTGCATTTGAAAGAATATTCTTATCCTATTGGCTCAAACGTAATCACCCAGAGTATTTTAAATCCTACAGTATCCCAGAAGATTCCGTTGACAACTATCTCGACCCTTCATCATGGAAATGCTCCATGATTTGGTCAGCATACATGGGGTTGCCACTCTCCCTTGAAGGTGTCGGTGCTGTGCTTGGCTTGGAAGAACAGAAACTGAAAGAAGGCAAAGACCTCATCCGTTACTTCTGTATTCCCTGCAAACCCACAAAAGCCAATGGCGGGCGGACAAGAAATATGCCCTCTGACGCACCTGAAAAATGGGAACTCTTCAAGAAGTATAATAAAAGGGATGTTGAGGTCGAAATGTCCATTCAACATAAATTATCCCGTTTTCCTGTGCCGGATAGTGTGTGGGATGAATACCATATAGACCAGAAAATCAATGACCGTGGCATTATGCTTGATATGGATGTTGTAAAAAACGCAATCAGATTTGATGCTTTCAGCAAAGCAAGACTTATAGGAACATTGAAAGATAAGACAGAACTTGAGAACCCTAATTCTGTGGTACAGATGAAGGACTGGCTCTCATCAAAGGGTATCGAAACAGACTCCCTTGATAAGAAAGCCATTGTGGATTTACTAAAAACTGTACCGTCCGATGTTGCAGACGTACTTAAACTCCGTCAGCAATTAGCAAAGTCATCGGTTAAGAAATACCAGGCAATGGAAGGTTCAGTATGTGCCGATGGTCGTGCTAGAGGAATGTTCCAGTTCTACGGTGCGAACAGGTCGGGAAGATGGGCAGGTCGCATTATCCAATTGCAGAACCT
>CAYVCL010000002.1:7496-74277 GCA_964450185.1 uncultured Lachnospiraceae bacterium
ACGGTGCGAACAGGTCGGGAAGATGGGCAGGTCGCATTATCCAATTGCAGAACCTTCCACAGAACCATATGTCTGATTTGGAAGAAGCCCGTGACATCGTAAAGTCTGGAGATTATGAGTTTATGAATATCCTTTACGATGATGTTCCTGATGCTCTCTCCCAGCTTATCAGAACTGCATTTGTACCAAAGCCGGGATACAAATTCTGTGTAGCTGACTTCTCAGCCATTGAAGCGAGGGTCATTGCATTTTTAGCAAAGGAGAACTGGAGAATGGAAGTCTTCAGAAATAATGGAGATATCTACTGTGCGTCAGCCAGTGCAATGTTCCATGTTCCGGTAGAAAAGCATGGACAGAACGCTCATCTTCGCCAGAAGGGGAAGATAGCGGAATTAGCACTCGGCTATGGTGGATCCGTTGGAGCCCTTACAAGTATGGGGGCTTTGGATATGGGACTTACTGAAGAAGAGTTACAGCCTCTTGTAAATTCATGGAGGGCAGCCAATCCTAATATTGTCCAGTTATGGTGGGATGTTGATGATGCCGTAAAGATGGCGATTAAACAGAGAACTGCTACTGAAACACATGGCATCAAATTTATTTACCAAAGCGGTATGTTATTTATTGCATTACCATCCGGCAGAAGGCTTTGCTATATTAAACCTAAGATTGGCGAGAATAAGTTCGGTGGAGAATCCGTAACCTATGAAGGTGTTGGTACAAATAAGAAATGGGAACGCATCGAATCATACGGTCCCAAATTTGTGGAAAATATAGTTCAGGCAATTAGCCGTGATATCCTATGCTATGCCATGCGTACCCTCTCCTATTGTTTTATTGTTGGTCATGTACATGACGAACTCATCATTGAGGCTCCAATTGAGGCACCCCTTGATGCAATATGCGAACAGATGGGCAGAACCCCGAATTGGATTGAAGGACTACTCTTAAGGGCAGATGGATACGAAACACAATTTTATAAAAAGGACTAAAAATAACCGTAAGTGTAACCGTCAGAAATTTGACAGTACACTTACGGTTCATTTTATCGTTGTTGCAATTCTTTAAAAAGCACTTCTGCCATAGCAGTCATAATGTTCATATACTTTTGAGTGTCTGTAAACATTGATTTGTACGTTTCATTACTTTCCTTAAATGCTCTTCGTGCTGTATCCCCAAAAATTTTAGGGAAGATAGATTGCATAAACATTTGCTCTGTATCCTGCTTTGCAGATTTTGCAAGCTGTTTATCATCTTCAAGCATCTTCTGTAAATTACCAATAATAATACGGTCAGATTCCGTTATTTCTCCTGCATAAGCCTCGTTAAACTTTTCAATAATCTCATCAAACGGAGTCTTAACTTCCTTCATGCTACCCGTTTTCTTTTCCTTTGCGGGTTCATATTGTCCAGACGTATTTTTATCCAGTTCAATAGAACCAGAGAAAGTATGCTGTAATTTATAATACTCAAGACGCACCTTATTCCCTAAATCCCACTTGTCCTTCTTATCTGGGGGAAGCAGAGCCAACAAGTATCGGCATAGTGTAAATTCTTCATGCATCTCTCTATCAAAGGTACGGATAATTTGGCTGAGGTAATTATACCACCGTACAAACGAACGGACATTCCTTCGAAATTCATATCTTTGTTGTTCGTCCAGTTTATTATATTCTTCTGCCACTGGAAGCAACGCATTAGATATTTTAGCTTGGACAGCTTCACTCTTTTTATTTTTCGGGTCAATGTAAATAGCGGCTACTCTCTGAATATCTTCATCTCCATAAACTTTGAATTCACGAAGGGTTCTTTGCGTTTTGTATATTAAATCAACATTAACTTCTCCCTCCAGACTCGTTTCCGTATAGAATGGTTGGAATGCTTCTAAGATTTCTTCCTTTGTATTAACAAAATCCAAAATATAGGTATCATTTTTATCTGGGTGAGTACGATTCAATCTACTTAATGTCTGAACAGCTTTAATACTTTTTAATTTCTTATCTACAATCATTGTATGTAGAAGTGGCTCATCAAAACCTGTCTGATATTTTTCCGCAACTATAAGAACATCTCCCTGTTCATGGAATACTGCCTTTGTTTGAGCCTCCGATACATGATTACCTACCCTATCAATATTCATACCGCTTTCAGAGTATTCCGGGCTATTTGGGTCATCCGGATCTTTTACAATTCCAGAAAAAGCAATCATCACTTCAAGGTCTTGATATTCTTTTTCTTTTATATATTTCTGCACTTCATGAAAATATCTAACCGCTGCAAGTCTCGATGATGTGACCACCATCATCTTTCCCTTTCCGTTTATAGCTTTACTTGTCACTTCTCGGAATGTCTCAACAATAATCGCAGACTTCTGTTGGATATTATACGGATGCAGTTCTGCATATCTTCTAATTAATTTTGCAGCCTGCGACTGCGGAACATCAGGGTTTTCTTCCGTATTATTGACAATTTTATAACAGGTCTTATAAGTAGTATAGTTGGCAAGTACATCCATAATAAAACCTTCTTCTATTGCCTGCCTCATGCTATAAACATGAAATGGATGATATGTTCCGTCAGCCCATTCTTCTCCAAACATTTCAAAGGTTGTCTCTTTCGGAGTAGCTGTAAATGCAAAAAAACTCAAATTCTTATGCCTTCCTGCTGTAACCATCTCTCGAACAAATCTGTCAGCCTTATCGTCATAATCATCTACTTCATCACCTTCAAATTCTGAGGTACCAACAATATCTTTAAATTCCCTTTCATCTTCTTCAGTCATTTCGGGATGAAGTTCTTTATACTCAGCAAGTGCTTCTGAAACATCTGCAAGTCCTGCCTTAAGTTTTAATGCACTTTGACCTGTCTGACTAGAGTGTGCCTCATCTACGATAATAGCATAGTTTTTTCCCGTAGTATTACCAATCAACTCATAGATTACAGGGAACTTCTGCAAGGTTGAAATAATAATTCTTTTTCCATCTTCGATTGCATTTAAAAGGTCTTTTGACCTTTTTCTATCATCAATACAAACAACACTTCCCAACGTATGGTCAAATCCAGCAATAGTAGCCTGTAACTGTGAATCAAGAACTTTTCTATCAGTTACAATTATAACTGAATTGAAGACAGGCTGATTGTCCCTATGAAGACTTGCTAATCTGTACGACAACCATGCAATACTATTGGATTTACCAGACCCGGCACTATGCTGTATAAGATAACTCTCTCCTGGTCCCTTCTCCTCAACATCCTTAATTATTTTTCTTACAACATCTAACTGATGGTAACGAGGAAAGATAATTGCTTCTTTAGTTGTTAATGTCTGTGTACCATCAAGATTCTTCTTAACCTCTTTAGTCTTCTGGTAACTAATGAATTTCTGAAGAATATCCATCAACTTATCTTTCTGCCATATTTCTTCCCATAGATATGAAACTACATATCTTCCGTCCTCTGTAGGCGGGTTACCTGCACCTCCATCATTTCCGGCACCATTTGACCCTTGGTTGAACGGCAAAAATCTTGTATTGTATCCATCAAGTTTTGTGGTCATCATTGCCTTATACAAATCAACAGCAAAGAATACCAACACACGATGATTAAATGAAAAAGCTGCCTCTCTTTTATCACGATTGGTCATCCATTGCTCCATTGCATTATCAATGCTCTGACCTGTAAGCTGATTTTTTAGTTCAATAGCCACAAGTGGAATACCATTGATGGCAAGCATCATGTCAACACTATTACTATTCGAAGTGCTGTAATGCCATTGGCGAACACACTGACATATATTCTGTGCGTATCTTGTATTTGCAAGCTGATTTAACTCTGATTCTGGTTTAAAGTAGCAAACCTTGAATTCCAAACCACGGTGCTTAAATCCATGGCGAAGAACATTAACCATACCATCCATCTGCACAGCATTCTCAAAAGCCTGCAAGAACTTCATCTTTGGATCCACACCATCTTTGCATCTTTTTACAAATTGAGTCCAAGCCAATTGCTGTGTGTTTTCAACAAATCTGCAAAGAGTGTCAATGTCAACTGCATCAGCATTTCTGAATCCCTGGTCAGATGCTTTAGTCCATCCACCTTCAGATGATATAAGATATTCTTCTATTTTACTTTCGAATAACTTTTCATTTTCTTCCAAGGATTACACCACCTTTCTCTTTCCAGTAATTACCTCATAGATAAGCGACTTTTTATATTTTTCCATTTCTTGTACTATTAAATCTTTTTCTTGAATTAATTTATCAATCTCTGTTATCTTCTCAACAACATATTTAACTATATCATTCTGCTCGTTTTCTTTAGGAATAGCACAATAAATTGAAAATAAATCTTTTGTATATAATCTAGTAAGTCCTTCTCCGACACCCGATGACTTCTTTTTAAACTCACCTATATACTGAGGCGTTTTAAATAACAACTCTAGAAACTTCATATTTGCTCTTCCAGTTGAATAATAAACTGCATAATCGGGACTTACCAACCCTTCATACTCCGAAACAGCAAACACACCTAAATGCGCCTTTAATTTGTTAAACACCAAATCACCTTTATGGACAATTTTAGCACCCACAAAGGATGAAGCCATATTCGGAATACTATCCATTTCCTTTGTAGGAATCAAACCGTATTTCTGGCTCATTGATAAAGGTTCTTCTGTTCCGTCTATAGAGCGTTCTTTTCTTTCATCTAACAACCATTTAATTTTTATTTCATCCCAATGGACGGGTCTTTCACCAATCCAACGATAACTAGAAACTTCCATTTTCGCATCATCACAAATTCCTCTTGTTACAGCTTGAGTGATTACAGCTTGGCGAAGTTTCTTATATTCAGCTATTGACGATTTTGTTTCACTGATAACACAATCCATTTCATGACATTTTTTATCAAGATAATCGGCTATCAATTCTTGAACTCTTTTATCTTTAGGATAAACAAATTTTAATGTTCTTAAGGTTGAAACGCTGACACCTCCAATTAATCCAGAAAGATTCTTAGAAAACTCTTCCTCGAAATTAGGAGAGCATAAAAAGTAAAACAAAAATCTGCCATCTATCTCCTTGGGCGAAAAGCAACAAAGCTTATTAACAAAGGCAACCTTTCTATCTAACAAAGTTTTCTTTTTGCCCGCACTTCCACCCTCGATACACATCAATGTACTTTGGGCATCTGCCGTCTTAAAGCTAGAATCACTATTTTTAATATACAATCCGTTCTCATAATTTGCTGTATATATAACTGCCTCGATATCCTTTGTTGCGATATATGGGATTGCATCTTCTGAATCCATATACTTTTTCTTATCATCATCCTTTATGCTGTTACCCGTATATAAATCTGCAACATCCTTTATTCGACATACAATCCAATCGTCTGGAATTTCTCCAATCCAAGGTATCTTACTATCCTTCATTATCTAACCTCCTTTAGCAGACCAGCTAATGAACTTGATATTCTCTCCTCTAACAGACTAATTCTTTCCAAAATAGTTTCTGCAGGTTCAACTGGAGTGTATTCATAAAAGAACTGTTTCATATTAATCTCATAGCCAACAGTATTCTTTTTCTCATCTACCCAAGCCTCTGAATTAAATGGAAGAACTTCATTCTTCATATAATCTGATATTTCTTCAGTTAGACTCACTTTTTCAACATCTCGTAAACTAGTATCAGCTACCTTCTTACCTTTTTTCAGAATAACCGCTCCATTTTCATCTCTTTGTGGCGTTTCCACGGTTATCTTTGTATATCCTAAACTTACTCCTTGTACAACTGATGCTTTACACAGAACCTCCTCACCTGACTCAAGCGTGTCCGAATAACTGCCATCTGCATATTCACCATATGCCTTTACAATTAAATTTCTACATTTCTCTGTAATATCTTTTCTTTTATTTCCGATTGGCTTAAATCTGGATTCGCCACACATACTAGCATCAATCAACAAGATATTTCCTGGGTTTCTAAGTGGCTTTTCTTTGTCAATTATCCAAATATAGGTCGCAATTCCTGTATTGTAAAAACTATCATTTGGCAACTGCACAATAGCATCTAGCCAATCATTCTCTATAATATATTTACGAATTTCGCTTGGGCCAGACCCAGCATCTCCGGTCGAAAGCGAAGAACCATTTTGGATAATCGCCATCTTACCCTTACCCGGTTTTAATTTCTTAATACCATTTAACATAAACAACATTTGACCATCACTCTTTGACGGTAAACCCGGTGCAAATCTTCCAGCCTCTCCCTTTTTATACTCCATCTCAACAACTGGAGCTTCTCTCTTCCAATCAATACCGAAAGGAGGATTTGAAATTACAAAATCAAACTCAAACCCTGTAAATTGGTCTTCTGAAAGAGTATCACCAAACTTCATATTGTCTGGGTCACCGCCATGAATGATAGTATCGGCCATAGCAATACCCATTGTAAACGGATTAATCTCCTGCCCAAAAGTAGTAACATTAGCTTTTGCATCCAGTTGCTTAAGTCTTTCTTCCATGCAAGTAAGCATCTGACTTGTACCCATAGTCATATCATATACAGTACAATGCATTCCATCATCATCCATATCAAGGTCATAATTTGTAACCAGCAAATCACACATCAAATAAATAATATCTCGACTTGTAAAATGGGCTCCTGCTTCCTGATCAAAAGACTCCGAAAATCTTTGTACTAGGTTTTCAAAAATGTAACCCATATCAACAGATGAATATTTACTCATATCCATATTTTTCGCATTGAAATCTGATACAATCTGATATAGAACCTTAGCTTCATTCATACGGTCAATCTGTCCATAGAATCCCATACGAGATAAAATATCTTTTACATTGTCCGAAAATCCATTTACATATACCAAAAAATTCTCGGCTATATTTTCTGGCTCTGCAATCAATAGGTCAAAATTATATTTACTAGTATTATAAAATTGGTATCCGGCAGCCTCTTTCAAAAACTCTGCAGCCATAGGACCAAAGTCCTTATACTGCTCATATGCCTCTTCTACTTCTTCACGCCTTGTTTTCTCATGTCCTTCTTTTTTTGTCTCAAGACAATCATGAAATCTCTTAATTACACACATTGGCAAAATTACTAATCCATATTCATGTGGGCCATATGCACCAAATAAAGAATTAGCTGCGTTCCATATAAGGTTTGCATTTTCCTGTGCCCTTCTTGTTACCTCATTAATCTTATCTTCGCTTACGCTCATGTTTCTTTAAACCTCCTTCGGTTATCATATCATCTAATATGTCCAATAAATCGTCCACCGGGATACCATGCCACGGTGTTTTATTATCAAATTCCTTAAAATCCGAGTACAGCAACCTTGCCCTGAAAACATCATCCGTGCATTGTGCAAAATACTGTTCGATTTTTTCATTTAACTCATAAAGTTTTTCGTATCGGCTGCCTGATATATCATTTCTTCTTTTATAATAATTTACAATCTCTGACCAATATGAATCCAAGTAAAAAAGAGTCATGGCAAATGTTGTTCTGTCATCTTCTGACAAATCTTCCATCCACGGTTTGACTTCAAAAATATCTCTGTGGTCTTGCAATAAAGTATATAATTCTGCGTATTTCTGAAACGCAGACCATAAAACCCTATCTTTTCTTCTTATGCTATATACTTTAGCTGCATCTTCCTCTACAAGGTCAGCACCTTTACTTCGAAGATTTCGCCTAACTTCTTTTGAATAATTTTTTGCCCTTTCAAATACACAAGCATCATATTCATCAAGTAGAATCTGCTTGATGGCATCTGTATCCACCAATATCTTATCCGGCTTTACAACTTCTTTTAATGCTTCATACACAACCGGGTTACCATCAATTATAACGGCTGCCAAATATTCAGGCTCAATCTTACTAAAGAACTCTTTTATTGCTGATGCACTTATATAAGGAAAAACTTCTATGACAGCAAGCGTTCTGTTGTCCAGCTCGCATATGACGGTGTATGATTTATGATAGGCTTCATAGGTATAGATGAGAATGCCTTGTGGTGTAACAAACTTCCTCGCATCATCTTTATCCCTTACCCATCTCTTCACGAGTTTAGACATTGCAGGTTTGCTTATTAAATCTTCTTTACGACCATCAACAATATAATCGGCCATATCCTCTCTTGTCTTATCAATCGATTCATACATAAGATGACGGAGAACTTCATCCTCATACCTTTTAGTCGTTTTAGAATTTTCTTTTACAAACTCGACAGGCTTTTGAAATACAGCACCACACTCTGGATCCAGACATCTGTATTTATAAAAGTAATAATGCAGCCTAGCAAATTGTTTAAAGCCATCTACTGAAACCACATCTATCAATGTCCTATTAAACCGACCATGATTCTCAACGGGGCCTCCACACTCTGCACAAGTCGGCATGGAAGTCTCTGGACTCATGGCTTTTATATCATGTTCATCTCCACCGATAGCAGTTAATCCCGGCATATCCAAAAGCTCTGTTAATGCCTTATCTTTCTTTTTTAATTTACGAGGTTTAGCCATATCTACCTCCAATGCACCCACTATCGTTACATTTTACAGTATAGCACATCAGCCTCAATTTTCACACCACCAAGTTAACATTTTTTCTAATGAATGTATCACCAACTTCCATTTTACCCACCACTAAGTTAACAAACAGAAAAATGGTGGATATTATTTTTCAAATACCCACCACTAAGTTAACATTCTAAAATATAAGCTCCATTGTAAATGCCGATGTATATGGTAGAATGAGGGTACCGAAAGGGATACAGAAGAAAGTACATCTTCTTCTCCCCCATTATTACATTAGCATTTTAGATGTACCATAAACAGGACTCATAACAAAGGAAAGGAGAAATTGCCTATGGAGTACACCCCTATGAAGGATTTAAACAAGCATCGCACTTGCGACCGCAGTGCTGATAAGAAAGTAGTCACCATAGTAAGAGGTGACTGCAAAACAATTATTACTGCCAATCCAGACGGAACTCTTAATGTAGAGTTTGAAATGATTGCAGCCTAAAACTTAATCTCAAGCTGGTATATCCGCCTGAACGCTTTGACGGCCGTGCGGAACCCTATTATGTCCTAGCCTCACTAGGATTACGGGTTCTTCATAGCCGTCTTTTTTTAATTAAACGGCAAATCATTCTCTGGGAATATTGTGAAATTACTTTCTTCCATAATTTTCACATTCCCCTCACGAATATCTTTTGCCAGTTTACTAATGGTTTCATTGGAATTTTGCTCCGGCATATTCTGCTTGTAAATTGTGTCAACCTTTTCACTCCATTGAAGAAGAGGCGTGTTTGAAAAGGCTTTATATGTTTTATCCTTCCACAGACCAGCAATATCAGCATTATCTCCGGACAATTTATCCATACCTTCCAAAAGGAACAGAAGGATTTTATCTTGTACCAATAGCATACCAGGATCAGATTCATTTCCATAGCTGTTATAGTCATAACCCATCTGTATTGTTCCATTCTCATACAGTTTGTCAATAACAGCCATCACATCAGAATATGTAAGGTTGCTCACATCAAGATTAGATGTATGTTCTTTCTGTTCAGACAAGCCAAGGAGCCAATCTACAGAAACATGATATGCCTTTGCAATTTCTATCAAAGTTGCTGCTGAAGGTGGTGTACCTTTTAGCATTTTGCTGACATTCGCCTGTGACATTTTAATCTTTTTACCGAATGCATCCTGAGTGTCATTACCTTTCAACTCCAAAATGCGTTCAAGTGTTACATCCGCAGTGTTATCACTCATAGCATAACCTCATTCATATTTCAATATTTTTATTCGTTTGATTATACAAATATTCTAACACGAATATTTCAAAGTGTACAGCACTATTTTTAAGTACTTTCAGAATGCCAAATATATGAATAAGTCGTTGGATTATGCTATTACAGCTCCCTTACACTTATATCATAGGAATTTAATTCTTTTATTTACATGTCCTGGAGCAAGACATTAAACTGCGCCACCCTCAAAGCTAACTAGGAGTCATGACCCAAAACCAATATGGTTACCTGCGAGGGCAATTGAATATAGAACCGCTGGCTTTATTGGTTGTCAGCTTAACCAACACATAGGGCGAAGTCCTTGTATTGGCTGAGTTTTTGCACCCTTTTTTAGGTCAGCTTGCCATAGGACTTCTCCCGGAAAGAGAGAAAAATTATGGCAAAAACAGTCAATGTACAGACAAAAACAGTTACTTCAGTAACATCAGCAACTATTAACAACAACACGGCTAAACTTCCGGCAGACGGTATTCCTGCAAAAGCAAATCAGGTATTATGTCCTGCAGTATTTAGCATTAACGAGTGGCCTTCTCTCGATACTATTATCAGAGAAAACCTCGAACAGTTCACATGCTGTGGACAGACTTTCTACATTGGATATGTCGCAACTGATATTCCAAATGGTCAGACAGCCGCCGAAGTCTACAACACTTGCAACAAGGAGAAGAATAAATTCATCAACGAATATCTTAAGCCTTACCGTAAGGGCAGATGCGTTAGAGGATACGAAATTGATGGTACTCCTATTCTTTGCTGGGAAAAGAGATGTAAGGGATGTACTGGATGCGACAAAAACGGTATTCCTTATGAACGTTTCAATCCACAGCACCCTTTCACAGAAGTTTCTTTTGAGGCTCATGTAGAAGAAACTGGAGTAGATTTTGCGGACAAGCCTACCGTTTTCTATGGGGATGAAGAAGAATCTCCCTACGCAAATGACGAAGAAAGACTTGTTGCTCTTCTCCATCATCTCGAAGAAAACTATCCTCGTCATTACAAAGCCTTTTTAATGATTAAGGAACAGAAATCTGCAGAAGAGATTTGCGAAGCTCTCGGTTTCGCTTCTGGCAGCAAACGTGTTTATTCCATTATGGATGAAACAATGCATATCTGTTACAAGTTCTTCGGGAGTGGTGTTTTATCTACAAAAGCTATTCTTGACCACAAGAGACGTGCTAAAGAAGCTAAAAAGAATCTTCTCTTCTAAATCAAAATAACCGTAGACCAATTTGCAGGTGCTGGTGGATTACCATCAGCACTTGTTTTATTCTATCATGATCTCATCTTGTCTGGTAATTACTAATCTACCACCTTCGCATTCGACTCTTATCGGTGTTCCCGGCTCAAACCCGCAGTCCTCAAGCCAATCCCCCTTCAATATGATGGTAGCAGTGTCCTTGTACTTATAACCACTCTGTGCATATACTTTCATTTTGCGTTCTTTTTTTAAATTTCCCATATTCAATTGCCTCTTTTCTTCTGGATATAATTTGGATTTGACAACACATAATCATCATGCGATTTGATATTAGATACGGCACTCTTAACAGTCCTTGTTTTCCAATGCTCGTGATACCAAGCATCAGTCTTTCCGTGCTTATGATAAAGAACCACAGGCTTATCTTGGTCATAAGTCTTTTTGAAAATCATCCAACAATGACCTGTGTTTCTTGATTTGACTTCAATGAATTTCTCTTCCTCTCGGATGATGGTAAAGTACCCACCACCGAGCAGTTTCTTTTCTCTGTTAGTAAACAATAGGCTAGTCCTCCTTTATTTTACTTTCTTCCTTCATGGATACTTGTGCCGGAAATGGCACGATTGACGCAGAATGACTCTGCTTTGAAATGTTTTAACGATATCGCACTTACTAACGATAACTACATTATATCGTTAAAGGGGTTTCAAATGCAAGTACTATTATTTGCCCTGTGTTGCGATATCAGGAGTTGGATAGGCATAATTCCACGCTGCAAATCTTGAAAAAGCCTTATTTCAAGGGATTTCTACATTTATGCTTGTATCATTTTCGTTGTAGGGTTGTTATCGGCACCACAGGATATCCAGGTTACTTCCGGCTGAATCAAGGAAAGCATTTCTTCCCCCATAGTATATTCTGAGCCATGATGAGCCGCTTTTAAAATTATGGTTTTCTCCAATGCACCGGATTGCAGCAGTTCTTCCTCGCCTTTGCCTTCCACATCTCCTGTAAAAAGCATGGAAAAGTCTTGAAACTTAAGTCTGAATACCATAGAATATTCATTTTTATCCGGATATATTCCCTGAGAAATTGGCTGTAACACCTGAAGTTCCAATGCCTGATGATTTAAACTTACCCCTCTTGATAAATACACTATTTCAATATTCTGCTCTTTTATTTTTTCTTCCATTTCTAAATAGGTTTCTTCTTTCCCATCTATATCCGGCAAATACACCCTTTGAATCCTTATCTCTCCCTGTCCGTGACTTTCCAGCAATTCTTTGATACCGGAAATGTGGTCTGCATCCATATGACTGATAAATATTCCCTGTATGTCAAAAATCCCTTCTGCTTTCAGAAACGGTAATAACCGATATTTTCCTACCTGTTTTACATCACTGCTTCCTCCATCCACCAAATAAACACCAGCATTCCTTTCTTCTATTACAATGCCATCTCCCTGTCCCACATCCAACATGGTTATCTTTAACGGCTCCTGAGGCTGATATTTTAACAATAAGCAGGATAGAAACATCACACCCAATCCACATAGATTCACCTTATCTTCCCATCCATATTCCCCATATAAATGAGATTCCTCTTCCAATATCTTGTCTTTTCTTTCATTCATCTTAGAGAGTATCCATATAGTAATGACTAACACGAAATAGTAACCGCAAATACCAATTAGTGTAGGCTGTCCCCAGCGCATATTGGCAAAAGGAAGATGCAATGTAATATCTGCCATTGTTTCATAGGCTTTCAGTAAAAAAATGGCTCCTGAGCCCCAAAACCTGCCAAATTCTACGCCAACAAAGGAACCAGCCACGCCCAATAATCCGGAACAAAGCACAAGGCTCATACAGGGAACCAGAATCAAATTCAACAGTAAACTGTATATAGGTATTTCATAATAATAATACAGGATTATGGGCAATGTAGTTAACTGGATTCCCAGATTTGTAACCAGTGCCTGTATAAACTTGTTATTTCGCCCAAATGCCCGCACCAGTTTTGGTGCTACCACACCTATGCCAAGAACCGCTCCAAAGGATAGCTGAAATCCTGCCTGATATAGCTGATAGGGCGCTTCTAACAAAACAAACACCGCCGCATAGGAAAGAGCCGTTAGCAAATCATAGCTTCTCCCCAGATACCATGCCCCCATCATAAAAACTGCCATAATAATCGCTCTTTGTGCCGATACACTTTCCCCACTTAAAATTCCATAAAGCACTAAAAATATTGCCGTTATCATCCCACTTGCTCCAAATCCGGCTCCTAGCTTTCGCAGAAAATGATACAAACCAAGCCCAATACAACTGATATGGAGTCCGGAAATAGAAATCAAATGGAGTATGCCTGCCTTCTGATATAAGTTCTTAGTTTCTTCCTCCAATCCGCTCTTTATCCCTAAAAGAATTGCCGCTAAAAGTTCTGCCGTGTCCTCCGGAAATATTTCCTGCAGCCTATAGTACAATTTCATCCTGATTTGATATATCCCCTCTCTCCAACTTACTTTTCCTGCTTCCATAATCTGAATTTCTTCTCCATTGCAGGTATATTGAATATTTTTTGCCTTGTAATACAAAGCCTGATTGAACATTCCTTTATTTCTGCTTACCTGTAATCTTTTAATTTTTCCATAAACTCTGATTTTGTCGCCGATTTGACAAGATGTTTCCTTTGATATGTATACCTGAATCCGGTATTGTTCCTGTGGTGCATCCTCCGGATAAGCACCTTTTAGTGTAATCGCAATTCCCTCTGTTTTAGGTTCTTTCTTTTCCACTTTCCCGAAAAGCCATAGCTTCTCTCCATTCTCCAGTGATAGCTCCTTTTCATTCAGAATCGCTCCTGTCTTCACCTTATTCCCGGTAAAGATAAGAATTACTATTATGAGAAAAAGCACCACCATACCTATTGGTCGTTTCTCCAAATGCATTCTCCTTTCTTTTGAACAATCCCCTGACAGTGTCTGTCAGGGGATTGGCATTATTGTTGAATATAATCAAGATTTCGCTCGAACATTGTGTTCAAATTAATCTGTTCTTTAAATGTTCTATTTGAAACACCATTAATGGAAATCTGTACTTTTGTAATTGTTGGCAATTCTGTTAATGAGTTTACCAGAGAATAAATCACTACGTCTTCATCTACACCCATAGACTGATTTAAAAACTTCTCATCAAAATTCACATAACACACGCCATCTTTTACATACAAATTCAAAAGTTTTGTATTTTCCGGTAATGATGCTTTTGCAAGATTACCACTTTCTTCTGCATCGATTCCCTTTAACAACTGTTCCACAATCAATTTTTCCATGGAAATATTGGTATTATACAACAGCTTTCTCTTTACCATAACCAGTCCGTCACCCTTAGCATTGCTAAAGTACAGCTTTAATTCCGTTTCCTGATAAGAGTTAATTTCTGAACCCATATTTTCCATAAACGTATCACTGGTCATAAGTCCGATGGTATGTCCCGTACCATCTACCAACGACTGATTATTCACAAAAAATTCCACTGCCGTAATTCCCTCTATCTGGGTTAAAGTTCTTACAATCGCTGCTCTGCAAAGTACCTCTGTAATAGAATCCATATCGTAATATGATTCCCCAAAATACAGTGTTAACTGTTCCTCGTCCAGTGCATAATTTAACATTTCCACGCTTTCCGGAACTGCACATGCATGTGCAAGACCCGCTGGTTGTTTTAATTTACCAAACAACTCATCCACAAGTTTTTCTGTGGCAGTTTCTGTTGCCATATATGCCTCCACATCCAAAGTAGACGTTTCATTGCTGATATAGAATATTTGAAATGTTCCCTCCGGGAGTTCTGTTACCATTCCCTCATCATTTGTTTGAGAACAAGCTGTCAGCAGGCATAGCAGGGCAAACATAGCCAAAATTTTTATTTTCTTTTTCATTTCTGCACTACCTTTACTCAATATAACTCAATGGTATTCTTACCGTGAATTTTGTACCCTCACCAACTTTACTGGAAACTTTTACCGTTCCATGGTGCATTAAAATTGCATTCTTTGTTATGGCAAGTCCCAGTCCGGTACCACCGATTTCTCTGGAGTGAGATTTATCCACTCGGTAAAAACGTTCAAAAATATCATTGATAGAATCCTCCGGAATACCAATACCAGAGTCTTCCACCACAATATACATATCTTTGTGGTCCGCATTCAACGATACATGAACCCATCCATTCTCAATATTATATTTAATCGCATTTTCCACAAGATTGGAAACCGCAAGTGTAAACTTAACCTCATCGATTTCTGCTGTTACCTCACGGAAACTTTCGAATACCAGTTCAATATTTCTTTTCTTGGCAATAGGACGCAGACGTTTCATAATTACTTCAATCAAGTCATTTACTGACTTGGATTCTATATCTGGTTTTGCCTCCGTTTTATCCATTTTTACCAAAGAAAGTAAATCATTGATAATCTTATTTTCTCTATCAATCTCTTCAGACATATCGGTCATAAATTCTTTGTAAAGTTCTGCCGGTGCATCTCCCATCGCCATAAGAGAATCCGCCAACACTTTCATAGAAGTCAATGGAGTTTTTAATTCATGGCTCACATTGGAAACAAATTCCTGTCTTGCCTTATCCACACTTTTCATTTTAGACAACAGACTTGCAAAGGATTCTGCAATCAAATGTGTTTCCGTAAATTCTGTCATGGTCTTTGAAACAGCCTCTACCTCCACTTCTTCTCCCCATTCTGCAATGGAATCTGTCATCTTCAGGAATGGATTTACAATGGATTTTGAGAACATTACAGCAATCAGAATTACAATAATTACCATTACCAGCACAAGCAAATCTAATTTGGTTGTTAGATTTTCCAGAGTTGTATTAATAGAATCGATAGATACGCTAACCAGCATAACTCCTACGATTGACTGCCCGTTGCTTGCCATACTGTTAATCACGGGAACCGTCAACTCTATGTAACGCTCATTCTTATCATAACGCACTGTATTTTCTCCCCGAAAACACTTAATTGCTTCCGAAGAAAGTATTGTTTTCCCTTCATCCAGAGAATACGTATCTTTCACAATTCTAAGAGCACTATCCACAATAATAATACGTCCATCATAAATATTGGATAACTGTGCCAGCTCAGCATTTACCTTCTCTGAAGAAGTATCGTACATGTAATTATAATTAATCAACTGGTTCGAAATACTATTACACTGTGCCTGTATTTCAATACTTCGTTTAGAAATTGCCTCTTCTTCATAAAAGTGTAACACCCCATATTTTAAGCACAAGGGAGGGATAATTCCCACAATCAAAATCACAAAAAATATTCTAAGGCGCAGACTATGAAGTAATTCATCTAATGCTTTCATATCTTATCCACTCCTTCCAAATACCGTTACTTCACTATACTTGGAAGTAGTATCCAACACCCCATTTTGTATGCACATATTTTGGTTCGCTTGGATTCTTTTCAATTTTCTCACGAAGTCTTCGAATATGCACATCCACGGTTCTTACATCACCCGGATAATCTTCGCCCCAAATTAAGTTCAACAGTTTTTCTCTGCTGTATACTTTATTCGGATTCATTACAAGAAGTTCTAATACGTCGAATTCCTTCGCTGTTAAGTTAATCTCTTCTTCCGCAATGTATAATCTTCTTCCGTCGCAGTCTAACTTCATATCGCCTGCTTCCATAACATCCTGTTTCTGTTCGGAATCTTCCTTTGCAGTTCCACGACGTAAAATTGCTTTAATTCTAGCCTTTACTTCCAAAATGTTAAATGGCTTTGTAATATAGTCATCTGCACCATATTCCAGACCTAAAATCTTATCCATGTCATCACCTTTTGCTGTCAACATAACAATCGGTACATTGGAAAATTCTCTTACCTGCTGGCACACTTCAAAACCAGTAAATTTAGGAAGCATAACATCTAACAGGATAATATCATATTCATTTGCCTTTGCATATTCAATGGCTTCTTCACCATCATACGCACAATCCACTTCCATGCCATCCTGTTCTAAACTGAAACGAATCCCCTTAACGATTAATTTTTCATCATCGACTACTAAAACTTTCTTTCCCATTTTCTTCACCTGATCCTCACTAGTTCTTTTATTTTTTCGTATACACCATTTTTTATTCCTGTAATGTTGGTCAATTCTTCAATAGTTTGAAACCCTCCATGTTCTTCTCTATATTGAATAATTGCCTGCGCTTTGGATTCTCCAATACCCGGTAAGGTCATTAATTCTTCTAAACCGGCAGTGTTAATATTGACACCACTCTGCCCGCTGTCTTTGCTTTCCAAATCCAAATCGCCTGATTCCACCTCTGATTGAAATGGTACATACAACTGCTCCCCATCCATAACGGTTGCTGCCTGATTCACATAATTCCCGGCACCTTCCGGCAAAATTCCTCCTGCCATCTCAATTAATTGATATACTCTGGCATTTTCTTCTGCCTGATACACCCCCGGATTCACCACTGCTCCACAAACATATACATATATATTATTTGAATCAACTTTTGTTGGTTCCGGTTGGTTGCTTAGCTCCGGTTCTTCTGTTGTTTCTGCCAAACTGCCGTCGGAAACACTCAGATTTTGTATGTCTTTGTCATTCTCTGTTATGCTATAAAAAATTCCACACAGAATAAGGAAAACTAAAATACATATATACTTCACTTTTTTATTTTTCATGATATCCTCCTTTTGAGGATACCCTATTGCATATGGATATCTTTATTTTATCTAAAATTTCACAATTTTACAACAAAAAAATTAAAAAATATGGGAAGTTTTTTCATATTTTTTTCCGAATTAAAAAACAAAGCGGATGTTTTTTAACAACCGCTTTGAGATTCTTTAATGATTTAATTGTTCTTTTACCTGGTCGGAAACCGCCTGTATCTGTTCCTGCACATCTTCGCCGGTCCAGATGTTAAAGAATGCAATTTCCAAATTCACCCAGAAATTACTTGCATTAAGCAGCTTTGGAAGGGATACAGAGTTTTCATACTGGGCATAAATTTCATCCCTGTATACATTATCCGGTGTGGTTACCTCCCTTTTTGCAGCGTATTTTCCAGTTGTTTCATACAATTTATCTGCATATCCAAAGGACAGATAATCTGCAAATTCGTCTGCCTCTTTTTCATTTCTTGTATATCCGTTTACAACCGCTGCTGTGGTGACAGACAACGCCTTAGTTGTCAGCTCATCGGAAACATTCGGAAGTTCTGCAATTCCATAACTAATCTGTGTTCCATTTTCTTCCTGAAGTTTCGTAAGCTTTTGAACTGCATCTGTTTTTCCGATGGCATATACGGTCTTTCCGTTTGCAAACTCGGACAATACCGTTTCATAGTTTATGGTTTTAATATCAATGGCAAAAAACTGTGCCAGTTCCTGAAACGATGTCAGACACTGTACTACATTCTCATTTGCCACATCTACAACACCTGCATTATCTCCATCCTGACCGCCTAATTTCAGATAATCACCCACAAAGAAGTAGGTATAGAAAATATCAGATACATCAAAGCGGAATATATTTTCCACGCCCTCAGCACCTTCGAAATTTTCCGAGAAATCCTTTAATTCTTCTATTGTCTTTGGTATTACGGATACCGTCTGGGTTTCTGCCTGCTCTGGAATTTCTTCTCCGTTATCTTCTGCCTCTATTGTCTGTTCTACCTGTATATAATCTTTATTATACAGCAAAAAGCTTGTTTCAAAGCTAATCGGGTATGCAATCTGATTTCCGTTATATCTCACTGCATGCAGTGCCGTATTTCCATAATAATCACTGTTATAATGATTGTGATGTGTTCCTACTACACTGGTAAGTCCTGCCAATTCCACCATTTCTAACTGGTCATTGGTAACCAAATACACATCCGGTCCCTCAAATTCTTCCCCAACACTGCTGTTATGAATCATTTCAATGTAATCAATTTCCGCAATCTGCTTGGTTTTTACTTTTACATGTTTTTTTTCTTCGTAGCTTTTTGCCGCCTCTTCAATATATGCCTGCAAGCTTTCATCCGCATACCATACATTCAGGGTTACTTCTTGCCCCGCCTGTGGTGTTGCATTCTCACTTTCGTTCATGGAGTCTTCCATCCCATACCATACCATAAATGCAAGCAATACAAGTACAACAACCATGGAAATTCTTTTCTTTATTCTCATGCTGTTTTCTCCATTTTATATACTTTTCTGTAACTTTTCTATCATCTCATCCACATGAGCTTTTGTGATAACCAATGGCGGTACCATACGAACCACATTGCTTCCGGCTGTAATTACAATCAGATCGTTTTCCAATGCTTTACTTACAATATCTCCCGGTTTTACGCCGTCTTTCACCACAAGTCCCTGCATTAAACCTTTACCACGTCTTGCAGTAAACATATCAGAACCAGCCACTAATTCATCCAGTTTTTCTTCCAGATAGCCACTGATTTCCTTTACGTGAGATGTAATATTACGTTCTTCAAAGATTTCAAATACCTTATCTACCGCTGCACAGGCAAATGGATTTCCGCCATAAGTAGTTCCGTGGTCACCGGCTACTAAGGATGCTTTCGCAGTCTTTTCATTCAACACAAATGCTCCCACCGGCACACCGCAGCCTAAGGCTTTGGCACATGTCATTACATCCGGTTCCACACCGTATTCCTGCCATGCAAACATGCTTCCTGTTCTACCCATTCCACACTGAATTTCATCTAAAATCAAAAGAATGTCATTTTCTTCACAAAGTTCTTTGACACCTTTTAAGAATTCTGGTTCTGCCGGATAGATTCCGCCTTCGCCCTGCACGGTTTCCATAATAATTGCACAGGTTTTTTCATTTATCTGAGCCTTTACGCTTTCCAAATCATTGAACTCTGCAAACTTAATTCCACCAATCAAAGGCTTAAACGGTTCCTGATACTTTGTATTTCCGGTAACAGATAACGCTCCTAAGCTTCTTCCGTGGAAAGAATGATTCATTGCAATAATTTCATGGTCTGTCTTTCCATCTTTGTTGTACGCATACTTTCTAGCCACTTTGATAGCCCCTTCAATGGCTTCTGTACCACTGTTGGTAAAAAATGCCTTGCTTAATCCGGATGCCTTTACTAATTTTTCTGCTGCTTTTGCTGCCGGAATATTGTAAAACAAATTGGAAGTATGTATTAATTTATCAATCTGAGCCTTTAAAGCATCGGAATATTCTTTGTCGTTATACCCTAACGCAAATACTGCAATCCCAGCGCCAAAATCCAGATATTTTTTTCCTTCTGCATCATATAAATAAACACCATCGCCTTTTTCCAATACAATCTGAAAACGATTGTATGTATGAAGAATGTATTCTTCACAGGCATCAATATATTTCTTACTCTCCATCGTAGAATTTCATCTCCTTATCACCTAAAATAGCGGTTCCAATACCTTTGTTTGTAAAGATTTCCAACAACAGACAATGTGGAATTCTTCCGTCTAAAATATGTACTCTGGATACACCTTTACGAATAGCATCCATACAGTTATTTAACTTAGGAAGCATACCGCCACCTACCGTTCCATCTTGAATCAAGCCTTCTGCTTCTGACAAAGTAAGTTCAGAAATCAGGGAACTCTTGTCGGAAGGATCTCTCATAACACCTTCCACGTCTGTTAAGAATGCAAGCTTTTCGGATTTCATTGCTTTTGCAATGGCACATGCAGCATCATCCGCATTGATGTTATAAGTATCATAATTATCATCCATTCCGATTGGCGCAATTACAGGAAGGAAATCTTTTTCCAGTAAATCCCAAAGAATCTGAGCATTTACTTCCTTTACGTCACCTACATATCCGATATCTTCGCCATTAGAATATTTTTTATCTACTTTCAACAATGCGCCGTCTTTCCCGCTGATACCAATTGCACGAACACCTAACTGTTCAATTTTCTGAACCAGGCTCTTATTTACTTTTCCTAATACCATTTCTGCAATTTCCATGGTTTCTTCATCGGTAACACGAAGTCCGTTGATAAACTTTGCTTCTTTACCGGATTTTTCAATCCATTTGCTGATTTCCTTACCGCCACCGTGAACGATAATCGGCTTAAATCCAACCAATTTTAACAAAGTTACATCTTCAATTACATTTCTCTTTAACTCTTCATCAATCATGGCACTTCCACCATATTTCACCACGATAACCTTGCGGTTAAAACGCTGAATATATGGTAATGCTTCTATTAAAACCTCTGCTTTTTTCAAATAATCGTTGATTTCTGCCATTTTGTTTTCCTCCTAAATTAAGAACGGTAATCTGCATTTATTTTTACATAATCGTAGGTAAGGTCACATCCCCATGCAGTCGCTGATGCATTTCCCATCTTAATATCTGCAATAGCTGTAACTTTATCTTCGGATAAAATCTTAGTAGCTTCTTCTTCACTGTAATCTACTGCCACACCATTTTCAATAATCTGAATCTTTCCTGCTGCACTTTCAAAGAATAAATCTACCTTTTCCGGGTCAAACTCTGCTCCAGAATAACCCATGGCACAGAGAATTCTTCCCCAGTTTGCATCATGTCCGTAAATTGCTGCCTTGGTAAGACTGGAAGTTACCACAGATTTACTTAATGTAACTGCCTGGTCTTTGCTTTCTGCACCAATTACCTTCACTTCAAATAATGCGGTAGCACCTTCACCGTCACCGGCAATCATTTTTGCCAGTTCTTCATTTACATAGTGTAATGCTTCTTTAAATTTCTTATAATTTTCATCCTTAGATGTAATTTCTTTATTTCCTGCCATTCCGTTGGCAAATAATAATACAGTGTCATTAGTAGAAGTATCTCCATCTACAGACACCATATTGTAAGTATCCTGCACATCTTCTTTCAATGCCTGTGTCAGTAATTCTTTTGAAATGGAAACATCTGTCATAACAAATCCAAGCATTGTACACATATTCGGGTGAATCATACCAGAACCCTTACACATACCACCCACAGTTACAGTTACTCCATCAATTTCAAAAGTTACTGCCACTTCTTTTGGCATAGTATCTGTGGTCATAATCGCTTCTGCTGCTGCATGACCTGCTTCTTCTGTATCAGAAAGTGCAGGTACCAGCATGGAAACACCATTGATAATTCTGTCCATCGGTAACTGCATACCAATGACACCGGTAGATGCCACACAGACACTTTCATAAGGAATGGATAACTTTTCTGCTGCCGCCTTAGCAGTTTCCATACAGTATCCATAACCTTCTTCTCCTGTACAGGCATTGGCAATTCCTGCATTGATTACGATTGCCTGAGCGTAATCGGATTCTTCCACTATCATTCTGTCCCATTTTACCGGGGCTGCTTTTACCACATTTGTAGTAAATGTTCCCGCTGCCTTACATGGCTGTTCGCTGAAAATCATCGCCATATCATTTCTATCTTTATATTTAATTCCTGCCATCGCATTTGCTGCTTTAAAACCCTTTGGTGCTGTTACACCGCCCTTGATAATTTCCATATTTCCTATCCTCCTGTTATCCACAATAGAGCTTACTTTTTATACATTAAATGTTGTTATATTTGCTTCATTGATCGTAAGGTCATAATAATTCAAGTCTTCTCTGAATTCCCAGCCCATTTTTCTCCAGAATTTGTTTCCCACTTCATTTGTTGTAAATGCAATAATGGAAACTTTATTGATTCCTTCTTCTTTCAGAGCCTGTATACAGAAATTCACCATGGATTTTCCAATCCCATGCTTTCTATAAGCCTGATCTACGCATACATGATACAGACACCCCCGTCTGCCATCATGACCGCATAAAATACAACCTACTACTTTTCCATTTTCTTCTGCCACCACACTGGTGGTAGGATTTCTTCTTATAAATTTTGCCACACCTTCTTTGGAATCATCGATGCTTCGGATTCCAAAGCCACTAATACTAAGCCAAAGCGTATGTACCTGCTCATAATCTTCTTCGGTCATTGCTCTAATATTCATTTTTTTAATCCTTTTCTTTACAGGTTTAATCCCTTGTCTTGTGCACAGCCTAACATTAAATTCAGACACTGAATCGCTGCACCGGAAGCACCTTTTCCAAGATTGTCAAACTGGGCAGTACATACCATACGTTCTTCATTACCTGTCACGTAAATCTTTAATCCATCCCAGCCGGATAAACCGTTTCCTGCGATAAATCCGCTTGCTGCCACTTCATCATCTTTTGCGCTTACTTTAATAAACTGTTTGCCCTGATAAAATTCTGCAAAATATTCTAATAAAGAATCCGGTGTCATCTTCTTAGAAAGCATATCTGCAAACAACGGAACAGACACCACCATACCACTATAATAATCATCAATAATTGGGGAAAACAGCGGTGTTCTCTGTAATCCGGTAATTTTCTGCATTTCCTTTAAGTGCTTATGCTGCTGTGTCAATGCATATTCTCTACCAGAAGACAATTCTTCTGCTCTGCCTTCACCTTCGTATACTGCAATAGTCTTCTTTCCTGCTCCACTATAGCCTGACAAAGCAAAGCTGCTGACCGGATAATCTGCCGGAAGAATTCCTCCCTGCACCATTGGGTATACCAATGAAATAAATCCGGATGCATAACATCCTGGCACTGCAATACGTTTTCCATTGATAATCTTTTCCTTATGTTCATTGGAAAGTTCCGGAAAGCCATACGCCCATCCTTCTTCTGTTCTATGAGCTGTGGATGTATCAATGATTTTTACATTTTCGTTTTCTACCAGACTCACTGATTCTCTTGCCGCCACATCCGGAAGACATAAAAAAGTAATGTCTGACTCATTGATTAATCTTCTTCTCTCATTGACATCCTTTCTTAATTCAGAAGATATTGTCAATAATTCAATATCATCACGTCCCATAAAACGTTCATGGATTCTTAAGCCTGTAGTTCCTTCCGAACCGTCAATAAAGATTTTCGTTTTCATCGTTCATTCTCCTTTAATATGTATTCCTTAATGCATTTTGCCTTCCATTCTACCACAATGTGGGTTTTCTGGCAACCATTCAAGTTTGAATAATTATACATCCATTTTGCATAATATGCAACCTATTTTGCAATTTTATGCAAATTTTATTGAGTTTTCCGCTTGCATAATCATACGAAATGCTGTATATTAACTTTAGTTGCTTTACAAAGCATAACAGAAACAGGTGAAAATGTATTTTTCACTGCGATTAAAATTTAAGTAAAATTACATATGGAGGTAATTATAATGAAAGAAAAAGTAGTACTTGCATATTCCGGTGGACTTGATACAACCGCAATCATTCCATGGTTAAAGGAACATTTTGATTATGACGTTATCTGCTGCTGCATTAACTGCGGACAGGGTGAAGAATTAGACGGACTGGAAGAAAGAGCTTTATTATCCGGTGCTTCTAAATTATATATCGAAGATGTGGTAGATGAATTCTGTGATGATTTCATTATGCCATGTGTACAGGCTGGTTCTGTATACGAAAACAAATATTTACTTGGAACTTCCATGGCACGTCCTGTTATCGCTAAGAAATTAGTAGAAGTTGCCCGTAAAGAAAACGCTGTTGCTATCTGCCACGGTGCTACAGGAAAAGGAAACGACCAGATTCGTTTCGAACTTGGTATCAAAGCGTTAGCTCCAGACATTAAAATCATCGCTCCTTGGAGAATGACAGATATCTGGACAATGCAGTCAAGAGAAGATGAAATTGAATATTGCCAGAAACATGGTATCAACCTTCCATTCTCTGCGGATTCCAGCTACAGCCGTGACCGTAACTTATGGCACATCAGCCATGAAGGTTTGGAATTAGAAGATCCAGCCAACGAACCAAACTATGACCACTTATTAGTTCTTGGCGTTTCTCCTGAAAAAGCTCCAGACGAAGGCGAATATGTAACCATGACTTTCGAAAAAGGTGTTCCTACTTCCGTAAACGGAAAGAAAATGAAAGTTTCTGAAATCATCACTGAATTAAACGCATTAGGCGGAAAACATGGTATTGGTATTGTTGATATCGTAGAAAACCGTGTTGTTGGTATGAAATCCCGTGGTGTTTATGAAACTCCGGGTGGAACCATTCTTATGGAAGCTCACAACCAGTTAGAAGAATTAGTTTTAGACCGTGCTACTATGGAAACAAAGAAAGATATGGCAAACAAATTTGCACAGATCGTTTACGAAGGAAAATGGTTTACACCACTTCGTGAAGCTGTACAGGCATTTGTAGAATCCACACAGAACTACGTTACTGGTGAAGTAAAATTCAAATTATACAAAGGTAACATTATCAAAGCTGGAACTACTTCTCCATATTCCTTATATAGTGAATCCTTAGCAAGCTTTACAACTGGTGAATTATATGATCACCATGACGCTGATGGTTTCATTACATTATTCGGACTTCCATTAAAGGTTCGTGCAATGAAACTTGCAGAAGTAGAAAACAATAAATAATTATATCTAAGTCAAATCAGGAAGAAATAAAAGTTTTTTATTTCTTCCTTTTTTATTATGCATTTTTTACAAAAATAAAATGTTGTTTGACGAGCTTTTTTTTACTGTGTATAATATCATTAGGGAAAACTATAATTTACTTTATTTCATCGAACTTATGGAATATGGTTATATGAGTAAGAGGGATTAAGGAGTATAATTCTATGACGAATTTAGACAGGATTTTAAGCCATATAAAAAACAAGCACGTGTATATTCAAACCCATAATTTTCCAGATCCGGATGCTATTGCCTCCGCATTTGGTCTTCAGCAGTTGCTTGCTTCCAAAGGAGTTACTTCTTCTATATGCCATTATGGCAAAATTGACAGTTACAGCACAAACAAAATGATTGAAAGCCTTGGAATCCAGATTACCAACGTAGATATTAACTCCCGTTCTACTGAAGATGATGAAATCATTCTGGTGGATTCCCAGAAGGGGAATTCCAACATCCATGATTTGCCTGGAAATGAAATTATCTGTCTTGACCATCATCCGGCATTTGACAATATTGAATATCGTTTTTCCGATATTCGTCCGGAACTGGGGGCCTGTGCTTCCATGGTGGCTCAATATTTTATAGAAAACAACATACATATCGACCGAAATACTGCCACAGCTTTGTTGTATGGTATCAAAATTGATACCGCCAACTTAACCAGAGGCGTATCTGAGTTGGATTTGGAAATGTTCTATACCTTATATGGTAAAAGTGATATTGCTCTTTTGGAAGCACTGGATCACGCTACCATTAAGCTTACAGATTTAAAATCTTATGCCAATGCCATTAATTCTATTAAGGTATTTGACGATATCAGCTTTGCCAATACCGGCGCCGGCTGTCCGGAACCTTTGATTGCCAGCATTTCTGATTTTATGCTGGATTTGGCTGAAGTACATTTTTCCGTTGTCTATTCCTATAAAGATGAGGGCGTAAAGCTTTCTGTACGTAGTGATAAGGCTTTATACGACTCAGGATATATTACCAAAGCGGCTTTAGATGGCTTTGGTAGAGGTGGCGGTCACCCTGCCATGGCAGGTGGATTTATTCCTTATACAAGAGATGATAAAATGGATGCCATGATTCCTGCCATTTTGGAAATGCGCTTTTTAAGAGCAATTTCTGAGCGGGATGCTGCAAACCATAAAAAATAGAACCTTGCCTCTGGCAAGGTTCTATTTTTATGTTCTCGCTTATTCTTCTGCGTTAATATTTGTTACATACTCATCAAAAGCACTCATATCTGCAGTAACTTCTACCGGTTTCATCTGATAAGACTGATAAGAGTAGTATCCGATTCCTCCGATTACAAGTACTACTGCCAAAGCTGCTACTGCTTTACATATCTTTTTCTTGATTTTAGCTTTCTTTAAATTCTGTTTACGGTTTGCTTTCTCTTTTTTATAGCGTTCCACTTTTTCCTGACTCATGGTATTCCCTCACTTCGTTTCTCCAAGTATTTCTGTATACATTTCTCATGCACTCTTTCTATCATACCAGTAAAATGGGGAAATGGCAAGAGATAGTCATATTATTTTCACATTTCGGATGAAAGGCAATTCAATCCTTGTGGGAAGTTGGTTGGCTTAAGACTTTAGGTACTGGTTGAATTTTAGTAAGCCTGTTTTACTTCCGGATAGGAATAGGATATCATTCTTTTGGAATGTGTATTCTGGTTGGATTACTTCTAGGACGGTTCCGTTGTTTTCTATGGCGATGATGTTTAGACCGAAATTGGAGCGGAGGTCTAGGGATATTACGGTTTTTCCTAGGATTTTTTGTGGTGCTTGCATTTTGGATACGTTGATGGTTTCGCTTAGTTGAACAAAGTCTAGTATTCGGGAGGTTTCTAGGCGGCTGGCTAGACGGATTGCCATATCTCGTTCTGGATAAACTACTTCTGCACCTAGTTTTTCTAAGATGATTCCGTGTTCTGCGCTTGTTGCTTTGGAAATGACCGTTGGAATTCCTAAGGATACAAGGTTTAATGTGGTGAGAATGGAGGTATCCATATGTTCACCGATGCAGACCACTGCCACATCACAGTTTTGTATCCCTGTATCCAACAGTGTCTTTTTATCAAGCTTTTTTACTACAAACGTATTTTCGGTAACCTCACGTAATTCACGAATTTTTTCTTCATCACTGTCAATTACAATCAATTCTGCCTTAGATGCTGCTAATTCCATGGCTAAAGCATAGCCAAAGCGTCCCAAGCCTATAATTCCATAAATCAATTTTTCATTTTTTTCTTTTTGAAACATATTTTCCCCTTTCTATCCAATCACAATATTTCCCTCCGGAAAGCTGACTCTTTCGCCTCTGGAAAAGTACCAGAGAGAGGCTATTGTCAAAGGCCCTAAACGTCCTATATACATAATTAGAATGGACAAAATTTTACTGCCCACACTGAGCCCCGGTGTGATACCGGTAGATAAACCAACAGTGCCAAAAGCACTGGTAATTTCAAACAATGCATCCCTCAATGAAATATCAGGCTCCATAACAGCCATTGCATACGTTCCACTGAATACGATTGCCAATGCCAACAACGTAATCACTGCAGCTTTCCGAAAGGCTTCTTTTGGAATTGCATAATGAAATGCCTTTTCCGACTTATTTGTGGCCGCTGATTTTATCCCCTGAAGCAATACAAAGAAGGTGCTGGTTTTAATGCCGCCACCGGTAGAACCGGGTGAGGCTCCTATCAACATTAATACAATTACCACAAGTAAACCGGCGTTAGAAAAATCCCCCAATGCATAGGTAGAAAAGCCTGCTGTTCTTGCGGATATACTGCAAAAAAACGCCCCAAGCCAGCTAATATCTTCTGTTAACTTAATAAGAACAGTGCCAACCACAATTAACACTCCACTTACACTCAAAACAACTTTTGCATGCATGGTAAGCTTTTTCCAATGCAGCTTTTTGCTCCAAAGCTCACGGATAACAAGAAATCCTATACCACCAAAGAAAATCAATCCACAGGTCACTAGATTAAGTAAAATATCATTTTGGTATGGTATTAGATTTTGATAATTCCCTAAAATGTCAAAACCGGAATTATTAAAAGCTGCTACCGAATGAAACAAGCTAATTCCTATTGCTTTTAACAGCGGATAATCCTGCACAAACACGAAAAAGCTAAGTATTGCCCCTGTTATTTCAAATAATAATGTTGTGAGAAAAATATTTTTTATAAAAGTGACAATACCTTTTCCCGAATTTAGATTCATTGCTTCCCGAATCAGATTTCGTCCCTTCAAATCAACTTTTTTGCCCACTGCAAGGATAATTCCGGCTCCCACTGCGGTCACCCCCAATCCTCCTGTTTGTATCAACAAAGCAAGAAAAAATTGTCCCAGAGGTGTAAAAGTATCCCCGGCATCCACTGCAATCAATCCAGTCACACACACCGCACTTGTGGACGTATAAAGAGCATCTATGTACTGTAGCTCTACCCCTTCTTTCACACTGCATGGCAGCATCAGTAAAACAGAACCCAGCAAAATTGCAAAGGCAAAGCCAAAGGCTATAATTCGTGCCGGCAGTTGTGTCTTTAAAAACTTCTTCATAGAATTGTTTCTTTTCCCCTTTCCTGCAATAAAAATGAATATAAAAAGAGAGCATACAACTCCAATCACACATATTGTAGTTATACGCTCCCGTATTTTATGCATATGCTACTGCGCCAAATGCTTGAAACACCAGTTTCTATATGCTTTTATCCTGTTTTTGTATTTTTCATAGCTATTACACCGACAAGTATACACCATTGCAAATTAAATTGCAATAATAATTCCTCCATCATTTGCATACATGCTGCTGACACCAGCCGCATTCAAAATGATAATGTCTTTCACCTTCAAGCGTTTCTGCAATTCCTCTTTTACCATCTCTGCACGTTCTACGCAATTACAGTTGGTAATTCCAATAATTTTTTCCTCCGGATTTTTCACGTTCTTTTCTACGTAATCCAGCATTTTCATTAACGCTTTGTTGATACCTCTTGCCTGGTCTAACTGTACAATGTTTCCTTCGCCGTCTTCCCCCATCACAGGTTTGATTTTCAAAGCTCCTGCTACCAATGCCTTCACTCTGCTTAATCTTCCGTTTTTACGCAATGTTTCCAGATTTTCAAGAACGAAATACGTACGCATGCCGCGAATATATTCTTCTGTAGTTTCCACTACCTCACGAAATGCCATTCCTTTTTCTTCACATTCTTGAATCTTTAATGCAATCAGCGTCTGACCAACGGAAGCTGATTTTGAATTAAACACATGTATGTTTTTCCCGCCCTTTTCTTCTATATACAAATCACGTCCCAGTACTGCACTATTATAAGAGCCACTTAAGTTTGCAGACAATGTCACAATATAAACATGTTCCTCTTCCCCTTCGCAGGCCTGCTGATATTTTTCCGGCGACGGGCAGGCTGATTTCGGGCAGTTTGGACTTGCTGCCACTGCTTGTAAAAATTCTGCCTGATTAAAGGTTGCATCATCTATAATTTCAATTCCATCCACCATTAAAGTAAGAGGAATATTTTCAAACTTTCCACTGTTTTTCATTTCTGTTGTCAATTCACCGCAACTATCTAAAATGATTTTATAACTCATAGAAACCTCCTTGTAGTCATGTGGTTTTCATTACTACTTATAATAACATAATTGTATACATTTGAAAAGGGGTAGGTTGCAAGTTGTAGTATCTTTTACATATTTAAATAGAAAAATATTCTTTTACCAGTCTTACCAATGATAACTGATCTTCACTTCCCATCAACTCTCTGGAGGAGTGCATGGCTACCAACGGCACACCCACATCCACAGTCATCACCGGAAGCATGGCGGAGGCAATGCTTCCTAAGGTACTTCCGGAAGTAGCATCCGAACGATTGGTAAACTGGGTATGAGGAATGTCGTATGCCTGACAAATCTGTGTTACAATGGCAATTCCCTCACTATCTGTGGCATAAGACTGTGATGCCGCCTGTTTGATGCTGACACCTTCGTTTAATGCCCCCTTATTTACCGGATCATGCTTTTTATTCTGGTTTGGATGATAACCATGACCTACGTCCACAGCCAGAAGCATACTGCTGTCCATAGCACTCTTATATTCCAGTTCGCTGTAACCAAGTGATAAATACACTTTTTCCATCACATGATTCAAAAGCATGGAACCTGCCCCCTGTTTTGTCTTACTTCCAATTTCTTCGTGATCGAAAAAGGCACCCACATTGATTCCCTTTGCCCGATTTCCCAGCAATAATGCTTTTTCCACCGCATGAACAGAAGTCATATTATCCAGTCTTGGTGCGGATATAAATTCATCCTCCATTCCCACATAGGAAGCCTGTTCTGTATTATAAAGATTTAAATCATAATTTATGATATCTTCTTTTTCCACACCCAGTTCTTTTGCAACATAAGTCAAAAAGAAATCTTTTTTTGCATCTTTTTCGGACTTTTCCGGCAACATGCCAATCACAGGTATCGTATCTGTCTGTTTGTTCAATTCTACCCCTTTATTGATATCACGATTCATATGAATGGCAAGATTTGGAATGATTGCCACTGGCTTTTTCAAATCTACCAGCCGCATATCCGGATGAAATACATCCGTTCCACGCACTGCTACTCTCCCTGCCACAGATAATGGACGATCCATCCATGTATTTAACATCAGTCCACCATAGCTTTCCACATTGAGCTTTTCGTATCGCTCCTCTGCCATCTCCGGCTGAATTTTCACACGAAAGCATGGAAAATCTGTATGGGATGCAGCAATTCGAAATCCGTCTTCTGCTTTAAAATCCGTACCGATGGTGAAGGCAATCATGGTGGTTCCATGGTGAATTACATAATATTTTCCACCTTTTTTCAAATCCCATTGGTCCTTGATTCGCAGTTCTTTAAAATCCGCTTCCTTCAATTTTTCCGCCACATACGCCACTGCATGAAAGGGAGATACCGATTTGCCTACCAGTTCCATCAATTCTTTGTTACACACTTCCTTATTCATTTTTCCACTCCTGTTCTTAATATATTCCACTATTTGGGTTATGTATTATATATTATATCATTTTTTTCACTCATTACCATAGTTTCCTTGGGAACATATTTTCTATTATTGTATTGACGTAAAAAACATTAAATGCTACAATATATTCACATATCTGGAAACATTCTTAACCGATTCGGTTGACAATCCACATATGAAAACTAAATATGTCGGATGGTCACACCACTGCATATAAGACTCATCCGATAAGCAAAGGAGCCATAAAATGATTTCAATAAAAATAACGCACACCAAAGATTTTATGAACAAACTTCTGCTCTCCGAAGCCTTCGATGCTTTCCTCGTTAGGGAAGCTTCTATTGCGACTTTTTTTACAGCACATTTGGAAGGTAAGCGGAATAAGGATTTCTATACTTCTGAAGAGTTAGAGGAACTTGGTGAACATACAGAGTATGCTCGTTGGGCGGAATTAAAGCCGCTTTGTTTACAGATAATTAAAGGTAAGAAAACTCCGGTTTCTTTTAAGTTTGTATTTAAGCTTTCTCAAAAAAACACGGAAAAATTTATACAGCAAACAGGGCTACCAATGGCAGAACATGATGTTTCAGGACTATTTTTACATATTTTGTTTGAACAGGGCTGTATCACTTGTACCAGCGGCACTGCATTGAATATTTTCACTATGGATAAGACTTTAGATAAAGAATGGGATACTATGGTGGAACGTTTCTTAAAACAACAGCAGCTGGATTATGAACTTCTATAATTCATAATCCAGCTGCCTTTCTTTTACTTATCTGCTGTTTTCTCGGAAGTGCTTTCTGCATTTTCTACACTGTTTTCATTTGGATAAATCAGTCTTTCATCGGTATGAAACAAAGAAGATATTGCACGGAAAAATTTAACTGTAAATTTTCCTCTTTCGTTCAACACATAACCTTCCTCTGTTTCTTCTACATTTCCTGATACAATCTGTTCTGCAAAACGCTTATCAAATGCTTTAAATTCGCATACATATTTCTCTTGAAATATTTTTTCCATATCTTCTACCGTATACGCTCCCGGATTTTCTTCCATATAACTTAATGTAAATACAGACACGGAACGCTCTACCGTAACAGGAATCAAGGTAAACAATACCATGTTCACACAGCAAAATCCAAGAAACATCAAAACAACGTCCTTAAAATCAAATAAGCTTTCCCACTTTCGTTTGCACAAAAACATCAATATTGCTGCTAAAATGCCTGTCATAAGTATAAAAACAATTCCACGATACATCAGAACTTCCATGCTTCGAAAGAGCGGTGTGTGAAACAATGCCACAAATACCACCGAACAAAGCAAATAAATAACAGCGTAGATTCCTACAATCTTTCCCAGTTTCTTAATCATATATACTTCCTCTTTTAATTCCAGAAACAAACCAATTCTTCTAAAATTGAAATCCATTCCGGATAGTATAAATTCGTTTCCCCGTCCGGTTGCCACAGAACCTGACTATATCCTATTATTACGGTAATACCCACAACAACTGCAAAACCTACCAATACTTTCTTGTCTAACTGTGGTATCTTTTTTGCATATTCATAAACTTGTAACAAACACCACGCAGACACCATATAAGCCAGTGGCATCACATCTGTTACATATCTTATCACAACGCCACCCAGACAAAAATCGAGCCATGAAACAAACACTATAATAACCATCATAAGGGCATAGGTGTAATTTCGTACTCTTGCCCCGTTATATGTATACTTCTCTTTTTTATTTCTCCGCAATGAGTACAGCAAAAACGGAAGCAGTAAAATTCCAAGTCCTAACAACGGATAGGTCAATAAACCTACGGAGCTTTCAGAACACATATATTTTCCATAATTTCCCGTATTTATAATTGTAAAATTAAAATATGGAAATGTTTCTGAAATGGTTAGCGGCTGCAGGAAATAATGCACCATAGCAGGCATAAACAATTTCCATGTCACTTTATTAGCATGAATATCACTTAATGTAAGCTGATACGTTGCTCCAAATTCAAACGGTGAATCGAATCTGGCATAATTATATGTCATAACTGCCGCCAGACCTGCCACTACAGGCACCATAAAACTGATTACCGATGCCACACGTCTTTTTACCATTAAGTTTTTATCTACCAACACGCTGATAAATAACGGTGCCAATGCAAGAGCACTAAATGCTTTTGTTGCCCTTGTTTCAAAACAAAGGACAAAGGATAATCCACAAATAACAAATAAAATACACTGTTTATATTTTGATTTTTCTCCACAGGCACTGACTCCTGTCCATAAACATAAAAACAAAAAACACGTACTTGCCACTGGTGGTACCATATAAAAACAGGAATAATTTACCAGATAAGCAAGACCCGAAACGAACACTGCTGAGGTAAGTATCATGCATAATGCCAGAAAATTAACTTTTTTCATAAATTTATTCGCAAAAGCAAGTATCGCATTATACATAAAAACAATCGCAAGTATGCCGAAAAATACACATGCCATATTGGTTGTTGGTACATAGCCACCGGAAATATAATAAAACGGGAAATAGAACACCAAAACCGGACTTGCTCCAAAATAGGAGTAATAATCCCCATCATAATATGCTCTGTCCCAGTAATATCCGATTCCGGAACTGTCACGTTCTGACCTGTCATAAGGATTCTCCAAATCCTCTAATGCTTCCGATGCCTGTGCTTTCAATGTCAACCTTTTGCTGTAAAAAGCATCAAACATCTCTGCGTAAGCATCGCTGTACGTCAAATCACTTTCGCTATATTTTATCGCTTTCTGCTCCGGATTATAAAAACTGAACAAAACTAACGAAGATACCAACATTAAAAACCAGATGACCCTTTTCTGCTTTATAGAATTCTTATTGTAGTCATATTTATATAATTTGTAACTTACAATCGCCCACATGAGTACCAATAATACAAACAGGAAAAGTACGCGCACCCAGGAAAAACGAAATGGTAATGCATTGGAAAGCGTCAAATTTTCCAAACAAATTTCACTGTTTACATCGTTTAAAATAATCTTAACTTCTCTCAATTTTCCATAACTCAAAAAGGAAGCATCAAATTTTCCATAATCACAGGAAGTATATTTTTGTGCAACCATAATATGTGTTTTCGAAAAATTGTCATCTGCAATCGCTATCCCACACAAAAACCTTTTTTCTTCACCCGAAAACCCCAACTGCACTGCATTAATGTTAGCGTCATTTACACAAAAAATAACTTCTCCATTGCCCCGAAAGTGAATACCATCTTCTAAGATTTCCACGGTTTCCGGTGTAGTCGTCTGAGCGCTGAGAAAATCAACGCCATATTCCACATTGTCTGTTGTAAAGCTTTTTAAATTAAACACAAAAACTTCCAACAACAACACTACAAACAAACTAATTACAACTCTCTTTATGAATATGCGATCTGTCTGACTTGTATATATTTTCTCCATCTGTCCTTTTATACTAAACTCCTCTCTGATTTCCTATATCATTCCTATCGTCTTTAACAAATAAATCCAAAATGTCAATGTCACCGCCGAAAACAGTGTAGTTACCACCACAGCACTGGCCGTCAACACACCATCGTTGTTCATATTTTTTGCCATAATATAGCAGCTTGGCGTAGTAGGTGCCGCTAACATAACAAGAATTGCTATCATTTTTTCATCCCGGAATCCCAAATGAATGGCAACCGGGATAAAAACAGCCGCCTGCACTACCAACTTAATCACCGCTACCGCAACGGTAGGTTTTATCTTTGCCAAAGCCTTTTTCCCTTCAAAGCCGGCTCCAATGGCAATTAACGCCAGTGGTGATGCCATGCTTGCCATATTCTGAACTGTTTTGTTAACTACCGTAGGAAATGTGATTCCCAGTAAAGATACCAACAGTCCAAGCAAAATACCAATGATAATAGGATTTGTTATAATGCCAATCAATGCCTTCTTAATCTTTTCTTTTCCCTGCCCACTGTTTTCTGCTTCTAAGGTTAGCACAATAACGGAATAGATATTATACAATGGCACAGAGCCAATAATCATAAGAGGTGCCATTCCCGAAGTGCCATATATGTTCTGAATAAAAGCAATTCCCATCACCGCCGCACTGCTTCGAAAAGATGCCTGTACAAAAGCTCCGGTAATACTTTTATCTTTGATAAACAATTTTGCCCCACCCCAGATAGCAAAAAAGCATATGGTGGTTGCAATGGCACAAAACAACACAAACACAACATCAAAATCCTCTTTGATATTTGCTCCGGAAATATCGCGAAATACCAAAAAAGGCAATGTCACCTTAAAATTAAATTTATTGGCAACTGTGACAAATTCATCGTTTAACATGCCTACCTGTTTCAGCACATAACCTATCACAATTACCAGAAAAATAGGAAGGGTGGCATTTACACTATAAATAAAATTTTCCACTTATTCACATCTCTTTTCATATTTTACAAATTCAAATTCCAAATCAAAATAAGTCTGCTCTTCACTGGTTGCTGTAACACTCCACTCAGGTAATTCATCAAGATTTGGAAAATGCGTATCTGCCTCATAAGCATGATCAATTTTTGTTACGTGAGCAGTATCGCAATAAGGAAGCATTTCTCTGTATACACTTTCTCCACCAATAATATAAACATCCTTGGAATCATACTGCTTTACTTCTTCTAATAATTCTTCTATCGAATGAACAACCACAGCATCTTTTACCTTATAGTTTGGGTCTGTGGAAAGAATAATATTGATACGATTCTTTAACGGAAGTCCTCCCGGAAACGTTTCCAAAGTTTTTCTTCCTAAAACAACTACCTTGCCTGTGGTTTCTTCACGGAAAAATTTCTGGTCGCTTGGAATTCTCACCAATAATTTGTTATTTAAGCCGATAGCCCAATTTTTATCTACTGCTACAATTAAATTCATACTTTCCTCCTATACTGCCACAGGAATATTTGTTACCTGCGGTCCTGTTACATAATCTTCTACAATTACATCATTTCTGGTAAATTTATAAAAATCTTTGATTTCCGGATTCAGGGTTACCTTTGGTGCCGGATAAGTTTCTCTTGTAATCAATTCTTTTACAATCGGAATGTGTCTGTCATAAATGTGAGCATCTGCAATTACATGGACTAGCTCTCCCACTTCCATATCACACACCTGCGCAAACATCATAAGTAAAATGGCATACTGACACACATTCCAGTTGTTTGCAGTCAAAATATCCTGTGAACGCTGATTTAAAATACCATTTAATGTCAGTTTATCATGACCTTTTTTCTGCGTCACATTAAAAGTCATGCTGTAAGCACAAGGATACAAATTCATTTCATGCAAATCCTGATGAACGTATATATTTGTCATAATACGTCTGCTGTAAGGATTATTTTTTAAATCAAACAAAACTCGGTCTACCTGATCCATCATGCCTTCTTTGTACTGATGCTTTACTCCCAACTGATAGCCATATGCCTTACCAATGGAACCATTTTCATCTGCCCAGCTATCCCAGATATGGCTGTGTAAATCATTAATATTGTTGGATTTCTGCTGCCAAATCCACAGGATTTCATCGGTAGCACTCTTAATTGCTGTCTTTCGCAAGGTTATCGCCGGGAATTCCTTGGACAAATCATAGCGATTTACCACACCAAACTGCTTTATCGTATAGGCATAGCTTCCGTCTTCCCATTTTGGACGAACTTTTTCGCCCTCTGTGCTATATCCATTTTCAATAATGTCCTGACACATCTTTATAAAAATATTATCTGCTAAACTCATCTTATTCTCCTTAATTTATCCTTCAAATAAAATAACTTCTTTGTCTACCACACCAAAATACACGTCTTCCTGCCGTTCCATTTCTGCCCTTCCATTGGTCCCCTCGGTAATCTCAGCTTCCACAAAACCATACTGGGAAACAGGAACCAACGCCGTCACTTTTACATTTTCTGCGTAATCGGATTCTAATATCTTAATGTCACGCTGTGCCAACAGATATTGCACTTTTCCGATTCCATTGTAATCTGTGGTAATCCTTAATTTGGCAGCTAACTGCTTTTCCACAATAACGCTATTTGCAATTCCTTCTTGGGTTGCTTTTGTGTAGGCCCGCACAAGACCACCTGTTCCAAGGAGTGTTCCGCCAAAATATCTGGTAACAACCACAACAATATTTCGAATCCCCATGCCTCTTAACACTTCCAACATAGGTTTTCCTGCCGTTCCTCCCGGTTCTCCGTCATCACTGCAGCGCTCCAGCTCTCCTCTAGAGCCAATCACATAAGCGGAACAGTTGTGTCTGGCATCCCAATACTTTTTTTTCATTTTTTCGATAAAAGCAATCGCTTCTTCTTCACTTTCCACTGCTTCTACCGTAGCGATAAAACGGGATTTCTTTTCTACAATTTCCCCCTCACCGCCTAAATATACACATTTATAACTCTCTACCATATTTTTCACCTAACGTTTTTATTCACAACTTTATAGTATACCTCAAAAAACGACAGACATCAACCGATATCTGCCGTCTTCTTATCTGTTTTTATTAAGTTTATTGCCCGACTGGTAATCCTGTAGACTGGTCAATCACGCCACCGTCGGCACCCATATCATCAGAAGGTAACACTGCTTCTGTTGTCTGCCCCGTCTGAGTTTGCTGGGTTTCTGTTCCCGTCTGAGTTCCCGGCACCTGCGTCTGGGTTCCCGGCACTTCCGTCTGATTCTGGTTTGTGGTTACGGTACCATTATTTACCGTACCAGTACCTCCGTGAAGTGGACAACCTGCCGCAATGGCATCCGCTGAAATTTCATACGGAGAATCTGCTGTAGCACTTGCATAGCGGCTTCCATCTGCTCTTGTCACATAACTGCTGTCTGGTCTTATAATAAATACTTGTGACGATTGCTGGATAAATGGACAATTTTCACCTGCAAATGCCCCTGACATAGCACAAATATTTACTCGAACATGTGTATCGCAATATTCTGTAGGAACGGTTCCCTCTGCAAAAATTTCTGTAATAACCTGACTTCCTCTTGGATCGCAGTCACATAAACCGGAACGCGCCAACTTACCAGACTTCTTACATACAGAAGCTGTCACGATTCCATCCGGTTTTTCAAAATCTTTTTCTTCCAGATTTTCGTGAACTCTGGTCATTATGTTTTTCCAAATCTTCTTATGGAAATTCTTTTCATCTCCCTCTAAGGAAAGATTGTTATCATAACCAGCCCATACTGTTGCTGTATAATATGGTGTGTATCCTGCAAACCATACGTCTTTATTGCTGGATGTGGTACCTGTTTTACCTGCCACATGCTGACCGCTGACAGCACATGCTCCACCGGTTCCTTTGGTTACTACATCTTCCATGGCATCTGTTAAAAGATATGCTGTGGTGGGCTTAATAACCTGTGTTGTCTGTGGTATATTTTCTAATAATACTTTGCCATCCTTGTCCAGAATCTTGGTGTAATAAATTGGTTTAATATATGTTCCACCGTTGGCAATGGCTGCATAAGCTGCATTTAATTCAATATTTTTAATACCATCGGTAATACCGCCCAATGCCAATGCCTGAATTACATCCGATTCCACGCCACCACTTGCATTTACTCTACGTTCTACCAAAGTAGTAAATCCAAAGTTTTTCAAATAATTAAATCCAAGCTGTGGTGTAATGTCTGTTATTGTCTTAACTGCTACAATATTTAAAGACTGTTCAATACCATAACGAATGGTACATAATCCTTTGTATCCTGAACTATACCAGTTACTTACTTTACGTCCGTTGCTGTAATAGTATTCTGTATCATCCTGTACCGTTGCCAGTGTCATGCCTGCACTGTCTAATGCCGGTGCATAAGCTGCCAACACCTTAAAAGTAGACCCCGGCTGACGCACTGTATTTGTCGCTCTGTTTAAAGTAAGACTTGCTTCCTTAGTTCCTCGTCCACCTACCAATGCTTTTACATATCCTGTGGACTGATCCATAATTGTGAAAGAACACTGTGGCTGCGGTGTAATTGTAACCTTTTCACCAATAACTTCATCACCGGCTCCCACATTTGCTGCCTTATATTTTTCCACATAAGATCTTGCTGTTTCTTCATCACTAAATACTAAATCAAAGTCACTGCCTTCGATTTCTTTAAAATAGCTTTCTAACATTTCCTTACTATGGTTAACAATTTCACCATCGGCTGTTTTTACTGACAATTCATAAGAAAGTGCCACCTTTGTTCCGGAAGGGTAATTGTCCATATTTGCAAATTCTTCATCGCAGATTTTCTGAATTTCTGCATCCTGAGCAGTATAAATTTTCAAACCGCCACTGTACAATGCATAATATGCCTGTGTAGATGTGTAACCTAACTGTTCCTGTAAATCTTTCATTACTTCTTCTGTAAGCTCATCCACGTAATAGCTGTAAATCTTTGTTTCTTCTGTATCAGAATTTACAATCTGTATTCTTCCATAGACATCATCATTCATTGCACTTTCATATTCCTGTTCCGTAATGTAGCCCTGTTCCTTCATATTATCCAATACTTTTTTTCTTCTCTCCGCATTGTACTCCGGATGAGAAATTGGATTATATTTGGATGGGTTCTGAGTAATGGCTGCTATAACTGCACATTCTGAAATATTAAGTTCTGAAACATCTTTATTAAAGTATCTCTTAGATGCAGCCTGAACTCCCAATGTATTTTGTCCCAGGTTAATGGTATTCAAGTAATTTTCCATTACTTCTTCTTTGCTCATAACCTTACTTAATTCTATCGCAAGGTACTGTTCCTGAATCTTTCTTTTTACCTTTTCAATGTTGGATTCCCCATTCACCCATTCCGTAAATACATTATTTTTAATCAACTGCTGAGTGATCGTACTTGCACCTTCTGAGAAGTGGAATCCGTTTGTAACTCCCTTTACTCCGGCTCTGATAATTCCCTTCACGTCAATTCCATTATGTTCATAAAAACGCTCGTCCTCAATCGCCACAAAAGCATTCTGAAGATTTTTCGGCACTTTATCGATAGATACCGGAATACGATTAGAATTTTGTGCCACCAGTTTTACAATTTCATTTCCTTCCTGGTCGTACACAAAGGTCGAATATCCGGTTGGAACTACATTGATTTCTGAAATATCAGGTGCACTGTCGATTATTCCATTTACGACTCCAAAGCCGGCAAATATTGCAAACACAATAACTGCTACAAAGCAGATTAATGTTGTCTTAAAAAAAGTCAAAAAGAATTTCTTTCCAACCCTTGCCTTCTTTGATGCAATTGCCTTTTGCTTTTTGGAAGTCTTATTTTTACCGTAATTCATTGACTTGCCTCCTTATTTTGGTTACACCAAGAAACATTATAACAAAGATATTATCTTTTATAAAGCAAAATTCACAATTTTTTAAAGAACTTTAAGAATTTAGATTTATCTTGTCGCTTTTTTCCTTTAAATTTCAGGTGGTTATTAATATTTTTTTTCATTAGTTTATGTTTTGTTGCTTTCTTTATTCTACTTTGCTAAAATATTTTCAAATGTTTTTAGTAAAGGAAGGAACTTTTATGCATATCAAAATTATTACGATTCCATCGACACTCAACTATTCCCATCTGCTTTCCTATCTCCCACTTATATCTAAGGCTCGCCAAGAAAAAATTTCAAATTACCAACATGAACCCTCCAAAATTACGTCCCTATTGAGTGAACTTCTTATTCGATATACTATATGTCATCAACTACACCTAAAAAATACTGATATTACCTTTTTTACAAACTCCTATAGAAAACTTTTTTTACAGAATGTATCAAACTTTCAATTTTCATTATCTCATTCTCAAAATGGAATTGCCTTTGCTTTCCATCATCTTTCTATGCCTATAGGTATTGATATAGAAGAAATTTCGGCACCTCATTTTGATATTGCCAAACGTTTCTTTACCCAATCTGAAAATGATTATATCCATTCTCATCAAAACCCTACCGAAGCCTTTTATGAAATATGGACCCAAAAAGAAGCTTATGTGAAAATGAAAGGAACCGGTTTCATTAACATTTCTCCATCTGATTTTGATGTCACCACACCTAAAAAAAAGCCCCTACTTTTCACACAAAAAGTAGGAACTTTTATGGTATCTTTGTGTCGTGAAGAAGCCATTACAGCCAAACCTGACATCGAAATGCTTTCCCTCCATCAGATACTTACATTTTTTACTGTTTAACTTCATTTCTTTCTATTGTGGTTTGAATGATATTTAACATTTTTTCCTGATTTTCAAATTCCTCAAATAAAAAGAAGTGTCCACCGTTTAATTCATGAAAAATCATTTTTTCTCCATACAGTTTTTTCCAATCCTCCATCTCTTTTTGAGGATACACCTCATTGCTACCACGAACAACAACTGCAGCACCTGAAATTGTCGGAATCTCTGTATCTGCCTTATAATGCTCAATCGCACTATAATCATTTACTACAATCTGTTTCATTAATTTCATCATTTCTTCACATTCAAGAATTTCCTCCGGCGTCCCACCCATCTGAGTCAACAATTCTTTCACCTGCTCTACTGTCATGTTTTCACATTCCGTAAATTCCGGTTCTGTCCCAGGTGGTTCACTTGCAAGAAAAAAAACTGCTTCCGGCAAACGTTTTTTTTCCTTTTCTATCACTTTTAATAATTCATAGCAAACCAAACTTCCCATACTATATCCTAATAAGCAATAGGCTTCCTCCAATTGTTCCTTCATGCTTCTATAAGCCTCCAATGCCATTTCTTCTATGCGATTTAATAATGGTTCCATAAAACGAGCTCCATGTCCCGGATATTCGTATGGTATAATCTCAAACTCAGTTTCTACATTTTTACTCCATTCATAGAAAACATTTGCATTTCCCACAGCATACGGAAATGCAAAAATCTTTATTCTACTCATAAAATGGAAATGGCATAGATGATTGCCATTATTGTACCTGCTGCGACCATAACAATTCCTGTAATGCGGTTCACCTTTACGGAATCTGTTCTATTAGCGTATCTCGAAGACCAAACTGCACCAATAGCTGTAAAAATAATACACAAAATCAACACCGGCCAACTGGCTACTTTACTTACGGTAAAGTGTGTAATTGCTCCTAATAATGCTGTAAATGTCATAATAAACACACTGGTTCCGACTGCCTTTTTCAGACTGTATCCCATAAAGATAGTTAATGCAATTAGCATATTCATACCTCCACCAGAACCTGTAATTCCACAAATCAACCCAATCCAGATTCCCGAACCTACCGCCATAATAATGTTCCACACTTTCGAACGATTTTTATTTCGTTCACTTTCCTCTGAGGATGGTTTAATAATAAATTTTAAACCCATTAGAATTAATAAATAAATGGACACATTTCCCATCACGGTTTGTGGAAAAAAAGAAGCGATATAACTACCAATTAAAGTTGCTGCCAAAACTGCTATCATCATATAAATACTATTTTTAATATCAATGTTCTTCTGCTTATGATAAATAATTGCTGAAAATGCGGAGGCAAGCACATCAGAAGCAAGGGCAATTCCTACCGCATCATATGGTGAAATTCCTAAAAAAGTAATTAGGAACGGACTAATAATAACTGCCGCTGACAGTCCAGCAAATCCTGTTACAACACCGGCTCCAAGACCTGCTACTGCACACACTATAAGTATTGTTAACATTTTCATTTACTCCTATTCTTTATAACCTAATACTACTAATACATCTTCTATCTGTTTCTTCGTAACCTTTGGCCATTCAAAACCCAATCGCGTTAATATTGCACAAGTTTTATCATTCTTATATTGATATGCAAGTGTCTGCTTAATTTCTCCATCTGCCATTGTTAAAGTTAAAAGATGTGACATATCGTTGCTTAATTCTTTCAAATGTCCGAATACATATTCAAAAAATGCTTTTATTTCCATGATATTTACATTCATTTCGTTTTCTCTGCAATACTGTGCGAAACGTCCTAAACTCATACGGTCTGAATTAAAAATATGATAAATATGACCTTTTTCTTTTACTTTCATAAGTGCAAATACTGCCTTCGCCGCATAATCAACATAGGTCATATCGAACATTTCTCCCCTCATGTCGGGTACGTGTCCGATACGCAATATAGTTTCTAACATTTGGAATAAGGCATTTTCTTCCGCATTCATCTGAAAAATTCCTCTTTCGTAGCTTTGTACCAAAAATCCCAAACGGAAAATTTTTACCCTCTTTCCACTTTGTTGCATTTTTTCCACAATTTCTTCTGCATTAATTTTGGATTGAATATAAAAATTATCTGATTTTTCTCCAACACTGGTGTAATCTTCCGTGTATGCAACATCCGACTCGTTTCTTCCTAAAGTATATCCTGCCGACAAGGTAGAAATAAATATAAATTGTTTTTCTCGCCCTTGTTCCATAAGCTCTGCAACATGCTTTGTTCCCTGAATATTTATTTTTTCAAATACGGACCATAAACCATAATGTTTCACAAGCGTTGCTGCATGAATGATACAATCTACCTTCTCACCGAGCCATTGATACGTTTCTTCTTTCATACCCATCCGTTCATCCGAAACATCTCCCTCAAGCACTGTAATACGATGCTTAAATTCTTGATACAAATTTCTTTCCGGAACATAAAATTTCAAAGCATTTTCAAAGCGTTCTTCTACTGTTTCTTCTGTTTTAGTTGCACGTATCAAAGTTGTTACTTTTGCATTGGTTTGCAATAAAATTTCCACAATTAAATGTGCTGCAAAAAATCCGGCTCCTCCGGTAATAAAATAATGTTCAAAGTCATCTGTCTGTTGGAATGAAGGAGCTTGATATTTCATCTTATATTTCTCATATGCTTCTGTAAAATATGCCGTAGCCTGATAAGATTCCATCATTTCTACCCATTCTTCTAATCTTTGGGCATTTTTCAAATCCATATTTTCACTAAAAACTGCCACTTTTGCTATTTGTTCAATTGTATTATATCGGAAAATATCCGGTAATTGAATTTTTAATCCTTGCTTTTCTGCCATAGAAATGAATTTCATTCCTTTGATGGAGTTTCCGCCAAGTTCAAAGAAATTTTGTCTGACACCTATATTTTCTCTTTCCAAAACCTGTTGCCAAATCTGTAAAATCAGATTTTCTTTTTCATTCTCCGGCTGCATATATCTGGTATCCTCTTCCACTTTTACCATTGGAAGTGCCTTTCTATCTACCTTTCCATTGACACTTAATGGAAACTGTTCCAATTTTACAAACGCCGATGGTATCATATATACTGGAAGCGTCTTTTCTAGTCGCCCCTTTAATTTTTGTAAATCAACACTATCTTTTGCTCTTTCTGTATAGAATAACACTAAACAAGTATCCGCCTTCTCCTGTTTTTGCACAACAACAACCGCATCCTTAACTGTTTCTTCTTCGGTTGCTTTTGCTTCGATTTCTCCTATTTCAATACGAAATCCCCTGATTTTTACCTGACCGTCTATTCTGCCTGTAAATTCAATGTATTCTCCATGAAATATTCCTGTATCACCGGTTCGATATATACGACCATAATCCGGATGCTCTACAAATACTTCTTGTGTTTTTTCCATATCGTTGATATATTCTTTTGCAATGCCAATACCCCCAATGCAAATTTCTCCACGTACACCGTTTGGACATAATTGCATTTGTTCGTCCATAACATATATTTGTTGATTCTTCAATGGCATACCATAAGGAATGCTTTTCCACTTTGCTTGTAAAGATTTAGGAATCGGATAATAAATAGACCAAATGGATGCCTCCGTAGCACCGCCCAAACTGGTTACATTAGCTTTTGAAAAATGTTTTCTTATCTGTTCCGGAAGTTTTAATGGAATCCAATCTCCACTAAGTAATATATTTTTTAAGGTATCATTTTTACAATCTTCCTGTATAGTCAAAAACATCTCTATTACAGCCGGAACCGAATTCCAAAATGTTACTTGTTCTTCTTTCAACAAGTGTGCAACTTCTTTTACATTTCTCTGTTCCTTTACCAATGCCAATTTTGCCCCTGTAGAAAATGCTCCAAAAATATCATACACAGATAAATCAAATCCAAATGATGACAACCCAATCAGACAATCGCTTTCTGTTACTTCAAATTTCTCATTAATATCTGCAACCGTATTGGCAGCTCCATTCTGAGTAATGACTACTCCTTTGGGCTGTCCTGTACTTCCCGAAGTAAAAATAACATACGCAACATCTTCCGGTCTTACATTTTCAGCCTGATAACTTCTGCAATTCTTTATTTCTACATCATTTAAAAAATCTTCTTTTATGACTAACCTACATTCACTATGCCGGATTATGTATTCCCTTCTTTCTTCCGGATACTCCATATTAATTGGCACATATGCACAGCCATATTTCAATACCCCTACAATATAAATAAGTGTAGATATCTGTCGATGACCTTCTATTGCAATATATGATTTTTTTGGTATTTTCTTTTCTTGTAATCTATATGCTACTTCATCTGATAAGCGTTCCAATTCATAATAAGTCAGCCTTTTATTATCTGCAACAACAGCTATATTTTCAGAATATTTTGAAAATGCCTGTTTCATCATATCGTTTAATGTCAGTTGCTTCTTCTGGTATAACGCCTGTGCTTCTTCATAGGTATCATTATATTTCTGATATTGTTCTTTTACATATTCAGGTAATTGTATTTTTCCCTCTTCTTCTGTTCCAATACTATTTAACAATTCTATATATTGTTGAAACATTCCATCAATTTGTTCTTCTTCCCAAATTTCCATCGGATAATCCCACACAATAGATAGCATTCCGTTTTTTTCTGTTACCTGATTATCCAGATATACCTGTGGCGTTCGGGAGATAGAATAAGTTTCTTCCAATAATGAATATTTCACTTTTTCATCTTCTGAATATAATGCACAGGTAAAAATATATGGCATTGCCGCTTTCGTTCCTAATGCATATTTATTTGAAATATCCCTTATAAATTCCACACCGCTGTAATTGCTATGCTCCAAAGTTTCCACCAATGTCTGATTCGTTTTCTCTACTTTGTCCCAGAAATGTTTTTTCTCTCTAAAATCCATTTCTACTAACATAATTCTGGTAAAATCTCCAACCAACTCCGCAACCTGCGGGTTAAATGCATAACGATCAAACACGGTTAAATCTAATGCAAAGTGATTTTGTCCACTCCAATGCTCCAATATCACTCCATACGCTGTACACAAGATTGCTGCTGGTGTTACCTGATACTTAACTCCTAATCTTTTAATGGTTTCCCACTGTTTCTTTTCAAGGAGTATACTTTTTCTTTGAAATGTTGGTATTTTTCCTTTCACACTTTCTGTATCTACTACTAAAGCAGGGGCTAATGGAAATTCATCGATTTTTTGCTTCCAATACTGTTTATCTTCTTCATAAATCTCTGATTCTTTCAATTTCTCCATTGCCACGCAGTAATCTCTAAAAGTAAATTCTGATTCCTTTACCTCCAACTGTGTATCTTGATAATAAGCCATCAATTCCCGTTCCACCATCAGCAAGCTGGCAGCATCTACAACTAATATGTCAATTCCAAAACAAATTTTAACTCTTGTTTCACTTAAGCGATACGCTTCCATTCGAAACAATGGCCATTGTTCTAAGTCAAAAACCTCCTCTGACATTTCTTTACGAATACTCTTTAATATATTTTCCTGCTCCTTTTTTGATAACGTTGAAATGTCATGATATGGAATTTCATACTTCTCTACTGTTTTCAGAATTTTCTGAGAATTCCGACTTGATAATACCGTTCGTAACATTGCATGTTTTGCAATTACCTTATTGAGAGCCTCTTCCATTCTTTCAATTTCGACATTACCATCCAACTCCGTATAATAATGTGTAGAAAATCCTCCTAATTCAAACTCTACACTTCTTCCCATAATGTATGCCTGCTGTATTTCATTACACTGGAATTCTTCATACTTTTCCTTCGTGTTAGGTTTTACATATTTCAAATGTTCCGGCAACAGTCTTTTTTTACGAATTCCGGTTCCATCATCAGCGTCAATCATGGCACTTAATGCTTTGATTGTCTGATTTTGATACAGCTCTGAAAGACTAAAAAACAATCCCTTTCGCTCGCCTTGTGCCACCAATTTCATGCCTTTTATAGAATCTCCACCTAATACGAAGAAGCTTTCATTAACTCCTATTTCTTGCCTACCAAGCACCTCACTCCATAAGAGTAACATTCTTTCCTCTGTATATGTGGTTGCGCATTCTTTTCCTATATTATTCTGGGCCGCCATTATCTTCAACGAATTTTTATCTACCTTTCCGCTTTCTTTCATCGGAAATTCATCTAATCGAATCAATACTGTTGGTATCATATATTCCGGCAATAAACATTGTAATTTTTCTAGTATCTTTTGTTGTGACTGTTGCTTTGAGGAAATATAGAATGCCCCCATACTCTTATCACCACTTGCTTCTGTCTGATATACGACTACTTCCGCAGCATCTATCTCCTCCATTCCATTCATCGCATTCTGAATTTCTTCCAACTCTATACGAAAGCCCCTTATTTTACATTGATTATCTTTTCTCCCAATAAAATACAGACTGCCATCTTCATCCTCCCAAACATAATCTCCTGTAGAATACAAACGTTCCTCTGAGATTTCCGGAATCCTTACAAACTTTTCATTGGTTAATTCTTCATTTCCAACATACTCTAATGCAACTCCCGCACCGCCAACATAAAGCTCTCCAGGCAGGTTTTTGCATTGAAGATTTCCAAAGCAATCCACAACATATCCCGAACTATTATCTAACCTTTTGCCAATAGGTAATGGATTGGTATCGTTTTCCTTTACTAAATGCCATGTAGAACACACTGTATTTTCTGTTGGTCCATATGCATTGATTATCATTGCTTCTTTATTTATCTGTGCAGCCCTTTTACCTGTTTCGAAAGAAAGAACATCTCCACCGGTAAATATGTATTTCATACCATCGAATATTTTTGCATTTTCTTGTACCATCTTAGTAAACAACGGTGTCGAAAAAAAGCCGGCTGTTATCTTTTCTTTTTTTATTATTTCTCTTAAACGTTTCAAATCCAACAGTTCTTCTTTTTCAACAATTCTTAAACTCCCTCCATGCAATAATGCTTCATACATTTCTAACGTTGAGGCATCGAATGCCGGTGTACTTGCCTTTATAAATTTATCTTCTGATGTAAGCTGCACCAATTCTTGCCCAAACACCAACCGAATAATTCCTTTTTGAGAAATCAATACGGCTTTGGGTGTTCCGGTTGAACCAGAGGTACACATAATATACGCTGGTGCCTCTGCTGTGATTTCTACTTGTTTTGGCTTATTTTCACTAACCTGTAATTTTACTTCAAGAATTTGATAGTCTTCCAAATAATCCACACTACTCTTAGATACTGCCATAATACAGCCACTATTTGGTATTACATTTAACATTTTTCTCACTCGTTCTTGTGGTGCTTTTGAATCTATCGGGAGATATACTCCTCCTACCTTTAAGACTGCTAAAATAGCCACTACCATTTCTATCGAATTTTCGCCATGTAAAATTACTACATCACCCTTTTTTATACCACACTGCTGTAATGCATAAGCGTTAGTTTCTATATATTTTTGCACTTCTCGATAGGAATATTTAGATTTGCTGTCTGATAATGCTATTTTGTCCGGATATTGTTTCACTTTTTCATCAAATATCTGAATCAAATTTTTCCGAAATTGCGGAAGCTCCTTCTCCTTGTTACAACTGCATATATATTCCTGCAACTCCTCTTTTTCCATTAAAGAAAAATCGCTAACTTTTTCATCTTTTCTCCCTATTGCCTGCTCTGCTAAAATCTCAAACCGCTTTACCATTTCTTCTATGAAATCTCTTGTATAGCTTTTACTGTTATATATAAAATTAAGTCTGAGATTTTCCTCTGGTACTACAGCCAAAACAAATGGATAACTATTATTTTCTGTCATAGAAAATTTTTCCATACGAAGTACACCGTCTACATTTTCAAGAATCTGCTCGTACATATAATTCTCAAATACTACAAGATGATTAAATAGTTCTCCTTTGCGCCCTCCTGACTTTTGTATCTCGTTCAAAGGTGTATGCCAATATTTGCAAGCTTCTACAAATTCTATTTGCTTTTCCTGTACCAATGTATCAAAACTAATATTTCCCGTTTGATATCTTACCGGAATAGTATTAATAAACAAACCGGCAATGTCTTCTACATTTGCAATCTCTGTACTTCTTCCAGAAACAACCGTTCCAAATACAACATCCTTTTTATTCGTATATCTTTGCAACAACAAGCCCCAAATTGAAAGAAATACTACATTCATTGTGACACCTTGTGTTTTACAATATTCCTGCAATTTCTGATACAATTTCGAATTGATATTCACAGAATATTCTGCTTTTTCACTGCCTGCTTCTTTGCCTTTTTTGTATTCTATAATTTCCGATATATCTTCATATCCGTTTAAATATTGCTTCCAATACGATAAATCTGTTTTAATATCTCGTTTTTCTAACCACGTAATATAGTTTTGATATGGAATCACAGGTTGCAGATTGAGTGATTTCTTCTTATGAATGCTTTCATAAATCTCTATTACTTCTTTTGCTAATACCCCGACGCTATATGCATCCAAAATAATATGATGAAATGTCCATACAAATCTATAGGTTCCATCTGCTCGTTTAATAAGGAGAAATTTACTAAGCGTATCTCTAGAAAGATTAAACTCTGTTTCCATTTCCATTTTACATATGCTTGCAATTTCTTCCTCAGTTCTAACATTTCTTATCTGAAAATTCAGCTTTCCGCTCTTTTCTACTACTTGAATGGGCTCTTTCAATTTGTGATACAAAATTCTGGTTCTCAAAATTGGCTGCCGTTCTATCAATAGCTCAAAGGTTTTCTTTAAATCTTCTTGGGATATATCTCCTTGCAACTCCATAGAAGCCTGTCCCATATATAATCCTGTTTGAGGTTTTTTCATTATATGAAACAACATTCCCTGTTGTAATGGAGATAGGCGATACATCGCCTCAATATTTTCTCTTACTGCCATTTTTCTTCTCCTCGTGTTTCTAATCAAGTAACTGTTCTAAAATAAATTCCATCTCATCTTCTTCCTGCTTTTTTAGTTGCCCCATTTCCTCCAACAACTGCTTTATCCACTGCTTTGAGAATAACCTTTTATCATAAGAAAGTTTCCAACATATCTGCTTATCTTCCACAAAAGCAACAACTGATAATGCTGCAATTCCTTCACCTTCTTCTGATACATTCTGCCCCACCTCTACCTGCTCTACCAATTATCCATAATTTTTACTATCAATGCTTCCCAAATAATTAAAATGAATTAACACAGGATAATCCTCAAATTCCGGTTCTGCCTGAAGAATAGCAAAACCCTTTCCTTTTTCCGGTACTTTACCCAATGTGTCATGAACTATATTTACCACACTATCTATATTTGCTTCTTGGCTTAATCCTTCAAATATTACGGGATAAGTATAACTAAACCAACCCATGGTATTTTGAATATCAATGTCATTACGCTCATCCTCTCTCCCATGATATTCCATTTCTACCATAATTCCATCTCTATTACTCAATTTGGAAAATGCCTTTAAGAATACTGCCAACAGATATTCTTCTATATCTTTTCCCGGCAATATAGACTTTTCTCCTCTTTGTTCTATCCTCTTCAATTCGAATTCCCTTACTCCGTCCAGTAGCTGCCATGATTTATTTAGCTCCAATCCCTTTTTCAATACATCAAGCCAATAATCACTATCCTTTTGTGTTGTTTTTTTCATATACGCAGCCCACTCCATATATGAAGTTTCTGCCTGATAATTTCCTATCGTTTCTCCCTGCTTTCGCTTCGTATAGATTTCCACAAAATCATTTAATAATAATCTCAATGACACACCATCCGTAAGCAAATGATGAACAAAGAAATACAGTTTTGCTTTTTGCTTCCATTCATAATAAGCAATACCTAATAATGGTCCTTTTTCTATGTCAAATTTACTTTCAAGCAAATCATTTTCTCTTTGAATTTCTTCTTCTGATTCTATCTTTTTATAACAAAAAACATAACTTTTTTTCAAAAAACTTCTATCTCTTGTGCTACTTTCAAATTGATTTCCTTTTTTTACAAATACCGTTCTTAACACATCATGATATTTTAACAAATCCTCAATGGTTTCCTGTAACACAACTTCTTGTAATCTTTCCGTTAATGTAATACTTATATACTGATTCCAACGATTTCTTCCCTGTTTGATTTTACGGAAAAACCACTGTTGAGCTGGGGTTATCGGATACGTTCCCTGTACATCCTGATACTCTTTTACACCATTATATTTTTTCATAATTGTTGCTAACAATTCTATCGTTGCATGTGTATATAATTCTTTCATATCCACTTGATATCCTAATCGCTTTAATGCGGAAAGAATTTGTATCGCTTTAATGGAATCTCCTCCTAAGGAAAAAAAGTTTTGATTTACTCCAATCTCTTCGATTCCAAGAATTTGTTTCCATAACTGCAACAATAATTTTTCTTCTTCATTTTTCGGTGTATGCAGTACATTTTCTTTGTATTTCATCTGCAATAATTTCGTCCTGTCAACCTTTCCATTACTTGTTAATGGCATTTCAACAATCTCCACTAATTGAGAAGGGATCATATAAGCCGGCAATTTTTTCTCTAACGCATTCCGAATCTCCAGTTCGCTCTGTTCTTTTGACAAACAATAGAAAGCAAGAATTCTTTTGAATTGTTCTCCTTCCACCAACACACAGGCTTCTTGTATTCCTGCAATTCCAAGTAATGCCACCTCAATTTCTCTGGTTTCAATCCTATAACCATTTACCTTTACCTGCGCATCTCTCCTTCCCAAAAACTCAATCTGTTCATCACATCTATGCATTTTTCCGTAATCACCTGTATGATAAATCCTTCCAAATGGTGCTTGGTTTTTAAACGCTTGTTCCGTTTTTTCCTTATCATTTAGATATCCGTCCGCTACGCCAATGCCTCCAATACAAATTTCTCCTGTAACTTCCGGTGGACAAAGTTTTCCTTCTTCATCCAGTACATATATTTTCTGATTATCTAATGGTGAACCATAGGGAATGCTATTCCACTGCTCTTTTACTTCATCAATCACATAAGCTATAGACCATATAGAAGCCTCTGTCGCACCTCCTAAGCTTACTACTCTTGCATTTTTGAAGCACTGCTTCAATCTTCCCGGTAATGTCAGTGGAATCCAGTCACCGCTCAAAAAAAAGTATCGCATTTTTGAATACGCATACTCTTGCTTTCTTTCACTCAACAATAATTCACATAATGCCGGAACAGAATTCCAAATAGTAACACCTTCTTCCCGACATAACTTTTCCAATTCTTCCCCATTTTTTTGTTCCTGTACAAGTACTAAAGTAGCACCTGCAAAAAATGTACCAAACACATCATATACCGATAAGTCAAAACACAACGAAGATATTCCTAAAATCACATCTTTTTCATTTACTTCAAACCTCGCATTCATACTTTTAATTGTATTTACTGCAGATTGATTTGATATAACCACTCCCTTAGGTTCTCCCGTACTACCGGACGTAAATATCACATATGCAGGACGTTCCCAATCTTTCTTTGTCCCTTTTTCCAATAATACTATTTTTTTATTTCCATTATTTTCCAATTTCGTCCAGTCGAAAGGTTCTAATAAAATTCTACTCTGACTTTTCTTCAATATGAATTCTACCCTTTCCTTTGGATATTCTTCTAATATTGGAACATATGCCGCTTTACATTTTAAAACTCCAAGAATATTCAAGAGTGTACTAATATCACGTCTTGCACTGACTCCAATATATTCCCCCGGTTCCACTCCATTTTCTAATAATTGTTCTTTGATTTGTTCTGATAAATTCCACAATTCTTCGTATGTAATTTCTTCTTTATCGCTTTTTATTGCAATTTTTTTAGGAGCTTTGCAAACGCCTTGATAAACTAACTCCACTAATGTTTCCGGCTCCCATTTTTGTTCTGTTTGATTATAATTTTTCCATAATTCTGCATCTTCTGGAAGCAATTGAAATATATCCGAATCAGCCTTTCCCAGACTTTGCTCAAGCAATGCTATCATCTGATTTCCCATGATTTTTAAAGATTTTTCATCCATGTATTCTACTGCATAATCCCATGTGACAAGAAGTTTTCCATGATATTCCGTTGCCTGACAATCCAACATAACCTGAGGTGTCTGACTTATTCCATATTCTAACTCCCCAAAGAAATCCAAAATTTCAAAAGGATCTTCTTTAAACAGCATACTGGTAAATACAATTGGCATAATTGCCTTTGTCCCCATATTTCGCTGTCTGGAAAGTTCTCGCATGACCTCTATTCCATTAAAAGTATTATGTCGATATGACAATAACATTTCTCGGGATACTTGCTTTGCTACTTCAAACAAACCTTTGTCTTTGTAAAATCCCTGCTCTATTCCCACTAACAATGCCGTTGTATAATCACCTACCAACGTGTTTTCCTTATATTTACCTCGTTCGGACATAGTCAGATTGATTGTAAAATCTTTGTTTTCGCTCCATTTCCCCAACACCATAACATATGCTGCGAGTACTATGGATGTTGGTGAAAGCCCTTTCTGTTCTGCGCGTTTTTTTATAAACTGCCATTTATCTTTTTCAAGATTTAATGTAATTCTTGAAATCGGACTTACCAACTCTTTTTCTGCATTTTTTGTTTGTTTTGGCACCGGAAGTACCGGTGCCATCGGAAGTGTATCTAACTTTTTCTGCCAATACATCTTGTCTTTTTGATAGCGTTCTGATTGCTTTAACACTTTTTGCTTCTCTATATATTCTTCATAAGATGCTGTTAAAACTTCCACTTCTTTATAGGGACAATTATAATATTTTTCTAGTTCTCGTCCAATCAGACACAAGCTACTGCTGTCCGCAACCAGCATATCAAAAGAAAGAAGTAACACATTTTTTTCTTCTCCCATTTTTATATAAAGAAAACGATATTGAGGCCATACTGCCGGGTCTGTGCTTTCTAAAAACATCTCTACCCTTTTTTCTTTCAAAATTTCTTCTTTTTTGGATTTTTCTTCCTTTTGTAAATCAAGGATTGGTATCTGATATCTCGGAACTTCTTCCATAATCATCTGCTCATTTTCATTAAAAATACGAGCTCTTAACATTCCTTGTTGCTTAATCACTTTATTCATTGCCTCTTCCAATTTATTCGGGGCTAATTCTGTCCTAAATTGATAGCATATATGTGTCGATGTGCCTCCAAGTTCAAACTCTTTCCGCCTTCCCATATAATAGGCTCTTTGAACGTCTGACAGTTCAAATATTTGCTTCATTTTTATTCTCTTCCTTTCAAAACTTCTACCATGGAAATATGATCAATTTTCTTATTCAAGAACAGATATATGAAAAAGTATGCTACTACACCTAAAATCACACACAGAATTGCCGAAAACATACTTAATTCAAAATCCATAAATCCACGGAAGCTTGCATTTAACACAGGCCACATTTCACACATTAGTACCTTATCTAAAGGAACTGCTATTACAAGCCCGAAAAGAAGCACCCAAAAGGTAGCTCCAAAATACAAGCTCTTTATTTCTTTTGGTAAATATCCTAAAATTTTCACAAGAGATATATCTGCTACATTACGTTCAATTACTAATTTCAATAACAAAAACAATAGGACCAGAAAAATAATTATCCCTCCTGCTATCAGCATTAAGACAGTCGCTGACATCATATCAAAATAATTTCGTGCCGCTTCCATTAAAGATTCTCTAGTTACAACAGAATTCAGGTACATACTTTCAATAGACAATTCCTGTTCCGATAAATATCCATTAAAGGTAGATTCCTCTTGTCCTAATAACTGATTCAAATTTTCTCTCTCCATAAATGCATATAACCCTGTTGCATATGGTACGATTTCTACTATTTTTAATTTGTATTCTTCCTCCACCGAATCTTTCAGAACAATAATTTCATCTTTTTTTAATTTGAATTTTTTTGCCGTTGCATCTGAAATAATAATTTCATTTTCTTTTAAATCTTTTATCTTTTTATCAAAATAGCTACTTTCCCTCGGCAACCCCATAATAGTTACCGCCATGTCTTCCTCTCCTATTTCAAAATAGCAGTCCAAACTCTTCAAATATATCTTTTCACAATCTTCTTCCACTTCAATTGGTGCCTTTAACAAATACATATTTTCACATAAAATAGTATCTTCTACCTCTGACACATAATTCCGAATGCTATCATACATTCCCAATCCCATAACTAACATAAATACAGCCAGTATGATACCTGCAATCAAAATCAGATAATTTCCTATTTCACATAAGAATACACGAATCTTAAACCTTGTTGAAAATCTTCCATGAACCAAATTATATTCGCGTGCCTTTTCCTTTTTTAAATCATTCCGAAGCATTCGCAATGGTTTTACATTCAATGCCTTATTTAAGATGACATAATTTATCACAAGTACTAAAATAAACGGATAAATCACAGCTATAATCACACACATCGGTTTTACTGATAAAATTAATTTTGGAATACAGTAGAATCCGTACGAAGCTGCCACTAATGATTTCGTAATTCCAAACACTCCCATTACCCAGCCTAATACAGAGCCAAGTATTGTGATTGCGGTTGGCAATGCAATATAATTTGCAATTAATTCTTTTTCGAAATATCCTATTGCATATAAGGTGCCTATTTCTTTACATTCCTCTTGTACCTTTTTCTTTCCCATAATACCAAGAAGAAATGCAATAATCACGATTACCAGAAATCCAATCATCATTCCCATTTTTTTGTCTGTATCCAGCTTCGAGGAAATCCCACTAATTCGTGGATTATTCACACGCTCCATCAAAGAATACTCTATTTGTTTTTCCTCTAAATACTCCTTTAATATATTCATTTCGCCTACAAAGGAATAATTTAACGACAATTCTTCTTTTTCATAAGTTTCAAAGACTTCCTTTGTTACAAATCCAATTCCAAATACAGCTGCATCAACATTAGAAGAAGTATATTGTTCTAAAATATAAATATACTCTGGAACAGCCCCAAAGCCTGTAATTGTATATACTTCCTTGCCAATCTCAATTTCATCCCCCACTGCATATCCATTTTCTTCTGCAAACAGAGGATCAATTACAATTTCTCCAACTTTTTCTATACTTCTTCCTTCTACTATAGATATTGTATTAATTTTATCTCTTTTTTGAAAAATTCTAATTTTCTGTTCTTCTTTGATAATTTTCTCCGTATAAGCTTCTAATTCTATGGAAATTCCAAGTTCTTCCAATTCTTCTATCCAGCTTTCCTTCAACTCTGACATAACCCGAAAACTGCCATCTTCAACACAGTTTTCTTCATTCATATTCGTAATGGTAGCTTCAATACTATCTGCCGAACACATAAATGCCGACATAATACCAATGGCTACAATAACTAACAAAAAGATTCCCATATATCTAGCCAGATTTGTATAAAATTCCCGAATAATTCTCATTCCTGTTTTCATAAACTTTCTCCTACCATTCTAATTCTTCCGGCTTCTTTACTTCTTCATTATGTATAAGCTTCATATTCACGCCATCCTTAATTTTCACAACCCAATCTCCCATCTCCTTGATTGCTTCATTATGAGTAACCATTAGTATGGTCATTCCATACTTTTCTTTTACTTTATTCAACAATTTCAAGATTTCTATAGACATATTATGGTCTAATGCCCCTGTAGGTTCATCGCAAATAAGAACTTTTGGATTTTTTGCCAAAGCTCTTGCAATTGCTACTCTCTGCTGTTGTCCTCCTGATAAATGTCTTGGAAACTTTTTTTGATGCTCTGTTAATTCCAAAACTTCCATCAACTCATCAATATCTAATGGATTTTTTGCCAGATTTTTTCCTGTTTCAATATTTTCCTTTACGGTAAGATTTGATATTAGATTATAGAACTGAAAAATATGTCCCAGATATTCTCGTCTGTAATAGGTAAGTTCCTTATTGCTCATTTTCGCAATATCCACCCCATCAAAAAGAATACTCCCAGCATCTGCACTTTCTAAGCCACCAATCAAATTCAATAAGGTTGATTTTCCGGAACCGGAAGGACCTAAAATAACAAACATACTTCCTTCCTCTATTTCTAAATTTACCCCCTTTAAAACCGCTGTACGATTTTCTTTTTCCCCATATTCTTTTCTTAAGTCCTCTATTTTGTACAATACTTTCTTCATCTTTTTTCCTCACTTTCATATACAAATTTTTCATAGAATACTGCACTTTTTCCAGATACAACATATTCTGCTGCAACTCGTTTACTCTCTTCCCGACTAATCGGAGTTCTAGACGTATCAACATTCATTTTCTTCATAATTGCTCCCACTTTTCGTCCATAACACGTTTTTCCTGCGTTCTTAAAATACTTTTCCATCTGTTCAAAAATATCCTTGATGGATTCTTTATATACATTACCAAACGAAAGCGGTACTGCTACACATGGAGTAATTTCCCCATCATTATTTACCGAAATATAGCCTGCTCCTGCAGAACACCCAAAACAATAGGCACTTTCAAATTCAGAAAACAGCACAATAATTGGCGCACTCTCCTCTTCCAAATATTTTGCTCGCATTTGATTTACCATTTTCTTTGCTTCCACATAATTAAATTTTACCGCCGACCCCTCTATTTTCCCTTGAGGAATCGGCATAACAACCCTAATTTCCTGCACGCCCAAAGTTTTTACAAATTCAAAATATTCCTCCATGTCTTTCAATGTAAATTCTTCTAAAATGCAAATAGTAAGAACTGTATATATTCCATTTTTCACAAGTAATTCTACCGCTTGTATGGTTTCACGAAATGCATTTTTGTTATTTCTCGTTTTTATCACAAATTCTTCTTTATGAAAATCCAAGCTAATAATGATACGATCCATATTACTGTGTTTTAACATATCACAAAATTCCTGAGTAATATTATGTCCCGTTGTATAAAGCTGTCCTCTGATTCCATCCGGAATCTTTTCAATCAGCTCATTAATATCTTCTCGCAACATCGGCTCACCACCAGTAATTCCCATTGTAGCTACACCCATATCATATGCATCTTTATAGATATCCCAAATAGTTTCTCGCTTTAAATCTTGTCTACAATGCTTTATTCTATAACAATGCCAACAATTACAATGACATCTTCCCGTAACTACTACGTCCAACTGATATAACTGTCGCTTTTTATCCTGAAATCGTTCTAGCGATTCTAATAAACGCTCCCATGCCTTTGATGGAAATGCCGGAAAAAAACTATTTAAAAAATATTCTCCTGTTCTTTGGTTATAAATCAGTTTTTCATTTCTGCTTTCCCAAAAATTTGCGATTGCATTTGTCATTTTATTTTTTGAACTGTTAAGAATTATCTCTCTAATTTCTGTAGCATCTACAATTTTTCTAAATTCCGACATTCTTTTGTTTCCCTTCATTTCCGCTTTCACAATGCTAACAATTTTCTTCTTTCACTTGTGACATTTTTTCCTTAACTCGTGCTTTTAAATCCCCTACGGTCACAAACTCTGTAATATCAGCATCATCAAAATTAATATTTAATCTTTCTTCCAACTCCATGATTAAGTCTACATAATCTAAAGAATCCAAACCTAACTCTTCTGCAATTTTTGTTTCATCTGTAATTTCTTTAGCCTCTCTATCTATATAAGGCAACACTAATTCAATAAATAATTTATCTAATTCCATTTTCTTCCTCCATCTTCTTATGTTCTAACATATAGAATTTCGATATGTTAGTTATGTATTCCTCTGGTTAGTCTTATCCTTTTATCGTTAGAATCAACTAACAAATATTAGCACACAATAACCACTGCGTCAAGTATGGCTTTATTTTCCATTCAACGAAACCTTCTTTCTACTACTTACTTCTATTCCAAAAGTAGTTCTGCATTTTTCAAAAAAATAGGGTGTTTTAAAAGTCATATTCTAACTTTTAAAACACCCTATTCGCTATTCCTTCCATCGAAGAAATGAATAACTATCTAATATCTGAAAATATTTCGCCAAACGCTCATACAAAGGCTCCGCTTTATCTCCGAAATGTTCTTTCACCAATACTCCTAATACAACGATATCTTTTTCGCCATCCAAAAGAGGCCATATAAAACTCCCCATCTCGTCTAAATGGATATGACTGATTTTTGGTCTGTGAAAAAGTATCTGTGCAAGTTTGTTAAACATCCCTTTATTTTCAATATCCAGAATAACCATTCCATTTTCATCCACAGACCATGAAATTTCCTCCGGTCGCATAGGACGACGCTCCAAATAATTTTCTTTGCTTTTATTTTCTCTCTTCATATTTCCTATTTTCTCTTTTTCCATACCGAAAATTTAAGTAATGATAAGATTACTAAAGCAAAGACAATCAGGCTACCTATCGCACCAAGCATTTCAGAGCCATTCAAATATCCGGACAAATCAATTGCTTTATCTGCTCCAAAGATTGCCAATATTGCTAAAACAATTCCAACCAGTCCTTCTCCGGCAATCATACCGGAACAGTATAAAATGCCATCATTGACAATTTCTTTCTTTTCTTCTTCCTTTCGTTTCATCTTATCAAAAGCAAGACGTACCAGTCCCCCTGCCATAATGCAGGCATTTAACTGCACCGGCAAGTAAACACCAATGGCAAACGGAAGCACCGGAATTCCCAAAATCTCAATTACAATGGCAATAAATACGCCAATAAATACCAGACCCCACGGAAGATTACTTTCCATAACACCTTCAATAATCATTTTCATTAAAGTTGCCTGTGGAGCTGCAAGCTGTTCAGAGCCGAATCCCCACGCCTGATCTAATAAGTATAAGGTTGCCCCAATCGCAAGAGCTGCCGCCACAACACCAATCAATTCACCAATCTGCTGCTTTTTCGGTGTAGCGCCTAATAAATAACCTGTCTTTAAATCCTGTGAAGTATCACCGGCAATCGCCGCCACGATACAAATAATGGAACCAATGGCAATGGCTCCCTGCATCCCATGAATACCACCATCGCCTGTCACTTTTAAAATAACAGTAGCAATCAAAAGTGTTGCAATCGCCATGCCGGATACCGGATTGTTACTGCTTCCCACAAGACCTACCATACGAGATGATACTGTTGCAAAAAAGAAACCAAACACTACCACGATAGCAGCCCCCAAAGGACTTACCGGAATTACAGGAACCAGCCAGATTAAAACCGTAATTACAACAATACTTGTAATTACAACACCCATTCCCAAATCTTTGGAGGTACGGGTAATTTCTCCACCGGATGCCCCTTTCATGCTCTTGATTGCATCTTTAAATGTTCGCACAATAAGAGGCAGGGACTTGATTAAACTGATAATCCCACCGGCTGCCAAAGCACCGGCACCAATATAGCGAATGTAGGAACTCCATATTGCAGAAGCTCCACCCGCTGCAAACATCTCACCAATCGGTTCTGTTCCCGGATACAGCACAAGCTGTTCTCCGAATAATACAATCATCGGGATGAGAACCAACCAACTGAGAATACCTCCTGCAAACATATAAGAAGCAATTCGTGGACCACAAATATATCCCACACTCATTACCGCAGGATAAATCTGTGTTCCAATTTCACCGTGATAATTTTTAATTTTAAGGGAAACTTCACTTGGAACAACCTTTAATCCGTCAATAACAAATTTAAACAATGCAGAAAAGCCCATTCCTGCAAATACTGTTGTCGCATTTGCTCCGCCTTCTTCTCCTGCTAAAAGCACTTCCGCACAGGCACTGCCTTCCGGATATGGTAAAATTCCATGTTCCTTTACAATCAGTGCATTTCTCAGGGGAACCATAAAAATCACCCCTAACAAACCACCTAACAATGCAATTAATGTAATCTCCAGAATACTTGGCTTATCCATTCTTCCTTCTGCTGCCCATAAAAATAGTGCAGGAAGAGTAAATATCGCACCCGCTGCCAAAGATTCCCCGGCAGAGCCAACTGTCTGTACAATATTACTTTCCAAAATAGAATTTTTACGCATAACTACGCGAATAACACCCATTGCAATTACCGCAGCCGGAATGGATGCAGAAACTGTCATACCTACTCTAAGCCCTAAGTAGGCATTGGCAGCCCCAAACACTACCGCAAGAAAAATCCCCATAATAATTGACGTTATTGTCAATTCAGGTGTAATTTTCTCTGCGGGAATGTAGGGTTTGAATTCTTTTTTCTCATTCATATACCTTCTCCTTCATTCTATATTTCTAGTCCCTCACATTTTATCGAAAGTCCTCCTCATATGCAAGCAATAATCATGCAATACCATGTATTTCCAGTCTGTTTTAATTATTTACGAAAGAAGTTGTAAATTCCAACTGCAAACACCGCAAAAATAATAACCGGAAGCACATAAGTCATATACCCTCTTAACCAATCACCGATTTTCAGCCCTTTTCCGGTATTCGCTTCCTTCTTAAAGTTATCCCAGCCCCAACCTTTTTTACTGACACAGAACAGCAAAAATGTAAGTGAACCAAGAGGAAGAATCAGATTACTCACAATAAAATCCTCTAAATCCATAATATTGCTATTTCCTCCAAAAGGCTTTATCCAACTGAGAACATTATAGCCTAAAATACACGGCAGGGATAAAAACGGCATTAAAATACCATTTATCAGGCAAGCTTTCTTTCTACTCCATCCAAATAAATCAATCGAGCAGGCAATAATTCCTTCGAATACCGCGAGCACGGTAGATATTGCTGCAAAAAATAAAAATACAAAAAACAAGCTTCCCCAAAATCTTCCCAACGGAATATTATTGAAGATATTTGGCAAGGTAATAAAAATCAGACTTGGACCACTGTCCACCTCTACACCGTAAGCAAAACATGCCGGGAAAATGATTAATCCAGAGCAAAATGCCACAAAAGTATCAAGAAGTGCCACATTTAATGCTTCTCCGGCTAAGGTTCTCTCTTTTCCGATATAACTTCCAAAAATCGCCATAGCTCCCATACCCAAACTTAATGTAAAAAATGCCTGATTCATCGCACCAACAATTACTTTTCCTACACCGACCTCTTTCATTCGTTCCAAATCAGGTCGAAGATAAAAGGCAAGTCCTTTTTCTCCACCTTCCATAAAAAAGCTGTTAATGGCAAGAACCACCATAATGGCAAGCAATGCCAACATCATCACTTTTGTAATCTTTTCCAATCCATTTTGAAGTCCAACGGAGTTGACCAAAAAACCTACTATAATGACAATCAGCACATAGATAGTCACTGTTTTTGCATCCAACATAAAATTATCAAAATATGCCTCGATTCCTTTTGCATCCAAGCCTTCGAATTTTCCACCTGCCGTTGCCACAAAATAATGTAGCATCCATCCTGCAACACTAGTGTAAAACATCATAAGAAGATAGTTCCCAATCACTGCTGCATATCCATGAATATGCCATTTACTTCCCTTGCGTTCCAACTGCTGATACAATTTTGCCGGACTTTTCTGACTGGCACGTCCCAGTGAAAATTCCACAGTCAAAACCGGTACTCCAAGGGCAATCAGGAAGAACAAGTAAATTAATACAAAAATTCCTCCACCATACTCTCCCACCATATAAGGAAACTTCCAGACATTTCCTATTCCAATGGCACAACCAGCGCTCAGCAAAATAAAGCCAAGCCTGCTTCCTAAACGTTCTCTTTCCATTTTGTTCTCCTTTTTCTACTGCATCTTTTCATATAAATAGCTCTTTTGTCTTAAAAAGCACTATCCGTAGGATACCATAAAATCAAGCAAAACACAACTTAACACCTTTTTCTTTCTAATGCATATTATAATACTAAACATGAAATCAGGTATTTTTATGATAAACAGTATCTTTGCTCCAAATGCCGTTATTGAAAATATCACTTCTGACCGAAATGCAAGACTTGTGACAATTTCTTATCGTAATTGTCCTAACTGCCCTAATCAACAGGTGGTTTTAGTTGTTGACAGAAATACACTAATCCAAAATGAGCGTGGTGACATCATTCCTTTTCGGGAGTTAGCTGTAGGCATGATAGTGAATGCCTCCTTCTCCTCTGCTATGACAAGAAGTATTCCCCCACAGGCTCAGGCTTTCCGAATCCGCATAGTACGTCGAATGCCCGCCTATGAAACAACGACCGGACGAATTATTGAAGTAAATTCCAGAAACCGTTTCATTACCACCATGAGTCATGCCAATCCTTCTTCCATCATCCGTTTCAATATATCAGACGATACAGTTATTCTAAATCAACGGGGCAGAGCCATTCCTTTTTCCAGACTTATGCCCGGATTAAGGGTAAGTATACAGCATGCCAACTTTATGACTGTCAGTATTCCACCGCAAACCACCGCTTTTGTGATACAACTGTTATAAAAATGGTTTGCCGCAACTAACTTACGGACTGCTTTCTGCCTTTCAGGAGAAAACAGTCCGTAAGTCGCATTTGACACCTGTATCCTTGCACACTATAATATTTCTTGAACAAAAACAAACGCTTTTTTGTGTTTGCCATTTTACGTTAAGGAGATATTTATGTCAAATATTATTGAAATAACTGACTTTGAAGCACCCGAACTGGATATATACGCCCGCCTTACAGAGGTACAATTACTAAACCGCCACGAACCGGAAAAAGGCATTTTTATTGCAGAAAGCCCAAAGGTAATTGAACGGGCTTTGGATGCAGGATGCGTTCCCGTTTCCTGTCTGGTAGAGCGAAAACATATCGAAGGACAAGCAAAAGACATCATCGCCCGCTGTGGAGATGTGCCTGTTTACACCGCTGATTTTGAAGTTCTGACACAACTGACCGGTTTTCAATTAACCCGCGGCATGCTATGTGCTATGCGCCGTCCACCGCTTGCCAGTGTTGAAAACATATGTGCCAACGCACGTCGCATTGCAGTGTTAGAAAATGTGATGAATCCTACCAATGTGGGCGCTATTTTCCGTTCTGCCGCTGCACTGAACATTGATGCGGTATTGCTTACCTCTGCCTGCAGTAACCCGCTGTACCGCCGTGCAATACGAGTAAGCATGGGGACTGTTTTCCAGATTCCATGGACCTTTTTAGAAAAAGAATCTTCAGAAAGCACAGAATCCTACATTGAACAACTGCATCAGTTGGGATTTAAAACCGCTGCCATGGCATTAAGCGACCAAGCTGTTTCTATCGACAATCCAGAGCTTATGGCGGAAGAAAAGCTGGCTATCATACTAGGGACCGAAGGGGAAGGACTTGCGCACAGCACCATTTCTGATTGTGATTATACCGTATGTATCCCTATGTCCCACGGTGTAGATTCACTAAACGTTGCCGCCGCCAGTGCTGTAGCTTTCTGGCAGTTGGGGAATAAGCCGTAAATTGGCAGGACGCCTACAATAACAACAAAAGTTTCCTGAGCAGACACAAAACTGCTCAGGAAACTAGATATTCTTTAACTCATTCAATCTGCGTTCAAACATTTCTGCTTCTTTTTCCATATCTCCAAATTTGCTCATATCCATTTCACATTTTTGGCGAAGCCCGATATGCTTTACTGCCTCAACAGCAGCCTCTCTTTGTGTCATTCTCCGTGGCAAAACCGTCTGGCAATTTGCCCCCTCAATATTATCATAGGCTAAAAAGCTCTGATTAAAATCCATCAACGGATACAAGGAAATGTATTCATTTGTTTTATTGTCAATAAAAAATCCCCAATTTTCCGGATGTCGGTCTGTATTTCCGATTAAATAATCAAGAATATTCATCCCATAATAAGTAATCGGGTCCAATTCGTTACATACTTCAATAGTATTCAAATCATGATTACACGCATAAATGTCAAATGCCATTTTTGACACCATAGAACGTTCTTTCGATGAGATAATGTCACTTTCCGTAACTACCTGCCCCTGATAAATGTATTTGCGATATTTCACCTGCGGTATATCAAAGCACTGACATATTTCACTTGCCAATAATTCTTTTTTTACCGTTTCTTCTCCTCCATCTTTCAGCAACCGAAATCCCTGCTTATCCCGAATCCACGCTTTTGGAAAACATCCTTTCGTAGATAAATCAGGCGCCAATTCCTGATTTGTCACTGTCATTTGACGCCCTTTTAATGAAATTTCTACAATCGCCTCATTTAATGGATTGTCATACAGATTCAATTTTGCAAAAGAAATCTCCTCTCCTTCTTTTCTTACCCAATATACATCGTTCAAAGAAACGCAGTGATAAGACAAAGAAATCTGAGCGCGGTCTTTATCTGTCACAGCCTGAGCCACGCCAATACTATTCAATATCTCTTTCGCATATTTTCTGTCCAATGATAATACTCTTGATGCACACCAATGATAAAAATTATTCAAATTATTTATCCTAGTGTCAATATCATCCTCTTCTTCCTGTTCCAAATACAAATCGTATGGCATGAATTTCTTATCAAAAATCTCTATTTTCCCCGTTGTTGAAACGTTTGCCACTTTATTTTCCATATGCATGATTTCATACACAATGAAACTTTTCTTTTTCGAAGAAATATCCTTCATTTATTACACCTCATGATTTTAATTCTCTTTTAAATAAGTTAATCTTATCATGGGGATTTGTGTTTTTCAAGTGCTGCTATTCTTAGTCTTTTTTCCGATACATTTACCATCCAAGTTCTAATAACCAGTTATTCAGCATTCTCTCCCTATCCTTCTCCTGCACTTTTTGGTCTTTCGGACTTATATACTCTCCCTTAATATTACCATCCACAATATATAGTATAAATGGTACAATAAAAATGTACAAAAAATCTAAAATAAAAATGTACAACTG
>CAYVCL010000003.1:0-63653 GCA_964450185.1 uncultured Lachnospiraceae bacterium
CTCAGTTGGATAGAGCAACGGCCTTCTAAGCCGTGGGTCGGGGGTTCGAATCCCTCCAGGCACAGTTGTTGTTTGTACCACAACAGGAAAACAACATGGTGGGTATAGCGCAGTTGGTTAGCGCGCCAGATTGTGGCTCTGGAGGCCATGGGTTCGAATCCCATTATCCACCCTAGTGCTTCAAGAGGAGTACGTAATGGGCTATCGCCAAGCGGTAAGGCACAGGACTTTGACTCCTGCATTCGCTGGTTCGAATCCAGTTAGCCCAGCTAGTAAGTTGGGAATGAACTTACGAATGAAAGCATTAAAAACAAAATAACTCACATGAGTTCATGGGATACTAGCTCAGGTGGTAGAGCACTTGACTTTTAATCAAGTTGTCCGGGGTTCGAGTCCCCGGTGTCTCATTAATACCGATACAAACATCGGTATTTTTTTTTCAAAACATATTTATACGCGGATGTGGCGGAATTGGCAGACGCGCCAGATTTAGGTTCTGGTGGGAGACCGTGGGGGTTCAAGTCCCTTCATCCGCACTAGGAAAGTGCTGATTTCTCTGGAAATTAGCACTTTTTTTGAAATTTTAAAATTCTTAAAAAAAACGAAAAGAATTATGCTATCAGTTGACAAAAGCTATCATTATACTATAATTTAGATGGTGACAATAGAAAAAACAATAGGAGAAATTTATGCATAAGAAAAGGGCATATAAGATAATAAGGATAAGCCTGATTTTGATTGTATTGTTTTTCCTGTTTGAATATGGATTAACAAATTTATTTCTGGACGCCAATGCGGCAAAAACAGGAATTGTAAATACTACAGGAGGCACTTTAAGAGTAAGGAATGCACCTGACGGAGAACCGATAGGCTCTGTGGCAAAAGGACAGGCTGTAAATATATTAGAAGAACAGGAAGAATGGTATAAAATAGAGTACGGTAATTCCTATGGCTATGTGGCGTCTGCATATATAGAAGTGGTAGAAGTAGACGAAGGCTATAAAAAGGAATTGTTAGATGCAGGATTTCCGGAAAGTTATTGTACTGCATTGATGAAGCTTCATGCAGACTATCCAAACTGGGAATTCGTAGCATGGGATACAGGGCTGGACTGGGAGGAAGCTGTAAAAGCGGAAAGTGCTGTGGGAAAAAATACAGTGGCTGGTTCCTCCATATCTTCTTATAAATCTATCAGCAAAGGAGCCTATAATTTAAAAACAAATACATGGGTAAGCTTTGATAGTGGAGGCTGGGTATCTGCCTCAGAGGAAATTGTAGCTTATTATATGGACCCAAGAAACTTTTTAGATCCATATTACATATTTCAATTTATGGATCAGACATATTCAGCAGAAAATCAAACAGAAAAAGGCTTAAAGACAGTAGTACAAGGAACCTTTTTAAATACAAAAAGCTATAGAAAAATGCTTATGAATGCCGGAGAACAGTCGGGGGTAAGCCCATATGTGCTGGCATCTATGATTGCGGTAGAACAAGGTTCAAAAGGTACCGGAAAATCCATATCCGGAACGCAGACAGGATACGAAGGGTACTATAATTTCTATAATATTGGTGCGTATGCAACTAAGAGCATGACTGCGGTACAGCGTGGTTTGTGGTATGCAAAGGGAGGAAGCAGTGGAGCATCTTCCTACAACAGACCTTGGAACAGTAAGGAACGTGCAATTATTGGTGGCGCCGTTTATTATGGAAAGAACTATGTAGAAAAAGGACAGACCACATTATATCTGAAGAAATTTAATGTGCAGGGAAAAGAAATATATTCCCATCAGTATATGACAAATACGCAGGCTGCGGCAGCAGAAGCTTTTCAGGTGGCAAAGGCATACAACAAGATAACCGATGGAAAGATAACATTTAAAATTCCTATTTACAGAAATATGCCCCAAAGCAACACAGAAAAGCCAAAAGGTGATGGAAATCCTGTAAATTACTTGAAAACGATTGAAATTGAAGGATACAAATTCGCACCGGTATTTCGGACATATGAGCAGAAATATTCTTTGATTGTAGAAAAGAAAGTGAAAGAGATTAATATTTCGGCAGAAGCATATAATAGTAAGGCAGTTGTCAGCGGAGATACAGGGAAAGTTGCTTTAAACAAAGGAATGAATAAAGCAGAAATCGTGGTAACCGCAGAAAATGGAACTAAGAGAAGCTATATCATATATGTATATCGGGGGAACAGTGCAGATGCAGATTTTGAAAATCCGGAAGAAGCATTGTGCAGCATCACTCCGACAGTTACCGTTGCGCCGACAGTCACACAAGCAGCAGAAAAACAGCCGGAACCAACCACTGTTTCAACAGTTTCCGGAGATGTAAATGGCGATGGTAAGGTAACGGTTATGGATCTTTTGAAGGTTAGAAAAGCAATTCTTGGAATGGCAGAATTAACAGAAGAAGAAGAGAAGTCAGCAGATGTCAATGGAAATGGAAAAATTGATGTACTTGACTTGCTTCGTATTCAGAAAAACATTTTGGGAATCAAATAACAGGAGGAAAAAATGAAACAGTTAAAAAGAAGTATACAAATTATAATGCTTAGTTTAATCGTAGTGATTAGCTGTAAAATGAATGTTTTTGCAGCAGGAAATTCCATATCATTTTCCGATCCTACGGCGAAAAAAGGGGAAACAATCATTATTACAGTAAAAGTTGCTTCCGACAGTACAGCACTGGGAGCTGTAGATATGACACTTGTGTATGACAGTGATGCTTTGGAATTTACCGGAAGCGGTTCCGCAGTAAAGGGCGGTTCTGGTAGTATTCGAATTGCGGATACAGCATCTGATTCTTCAACAAAGACATTGAGTTATGAGTTGACATTTACTGCATTAAAAGCAGGAAGTGCTTCACTTAAAGTTTCTAATTATGAGGTATTTGGATTTGATGAATCTGTGATATCTATGGATCACGTAGGAAGCTCAAGCATCACAGTAACAGACGAAAGCAAAACGCTTTCTAAGGATGCCAGCTTGAAGGAATTAAAGTTATCTAACGGAACTCTTTCACCGGCGTTTAGTCCATCTACAATGAACTATACAGCATCGGTAGGGGCAGATATCAGCAGCATTGTAGTATCAGGAACAACTTCTCATGAAAATGCAGCCATTACAGCTATCAGTGGTGCAGACAATCTGAAAGCAGGAGAAAATACCGTTAAAGTTTCTGTAACAGCAGAAAGTGGTGCAACAGCAGTTTATACAATTACAGTAACAAAGGCAGGTGCAGCAGCAGATACTGCAACAGCCACACCGGCACCAACAGCAGAAGCAACCACTACACCGGCACAGACAGAAGAAACACAGAGCAGTAGTAATATCGTTGTAAATGACAAACAGTTAACACCGTTGGCGTTGCCGGCAGATGCAGAGTTAAAGGGTTATACAAAAGGTACCTTAGAATATAAGGGAGAAACCATGGAAGCTTTAGTATCTGATTATATGGAGTTATATGTTATTTACATGACAGATACGAATGATAACAAAGATTACTATGTATACTATAAAGATGTAGACCAGTTTACAGAATTTGTTAAAATTGAAAACGGTGGAGATAAGTTTATCGTTGTTTTAGACGGATATCCAAGAGATATCAGCATTTATGGATTCGAAAGAACTACCATTATGATTAATGATAAAAAGGTAGGAATTGCATGGAAATATACAGATGAATTGATTGCTTATTCCAATGCAGCAGCAGAATACTATCTGGTAGGTGGTTTGAGCGAATCTGGTGTAAATACATGGTATGTATATGACTTTGTAGAAAAAACATATCAGAGATATTTCGTTCAGCCGGCAAATCTTATTGAAGAAGAAACAGGTCCTGATTTGACATTAACAGAACAGGAACAGCAGGTAAAGGAATTAAATGAAGCATTACAGAAAAGCAAGAATTCAAGACTTATGGTAATTGGAGTTCTGACTTTTGCAGTATTAATTCTTATTATGGTATGTGTTAACTTATTCTTAAAGGTACGAATTTTAAAGGATGAAATTGAAGAATTGGAAGAAGGAGATGTAGATGAGCAGGAAAGAATCATTCCACCTGCAGCCTCCAAAGCGCCAGTAGCTCCAAAAGCACCGCAGCGCAAGAGAGAAGTACCACCAGTAAGCGAACAGCCGGCACCGGTGAAAAAGAAAAGAGAAGCAGAACCGGAAGACGATTTCTTCGATGAAGCAGACGGAATTCCAAAAGAAATGGAAGATGAAATTATCAAAGCCAAGATTATCGGAAAAGAAGTGGAAGAAGATGAATTCGAAGAATCCTTAAAATTAAGAAAATCCAAACCAAAGCAGAAAAAACCTGCAAAGGTAGAAGAAAGAGAATTTAATGAGGATGATTTTGATTTCGAATTTATTGATTTGGATGATAAATAAGTGTATTAGTGGAAGATAGAGAGAATAGGAAAGAGGAGTAGCATGCAAAGACAGTATACGGATAAGGCAAAAAAAGCTATAGAGCTTGCAAAAAGATCTGCAAAGCGGTTAAAACATTCCTACATTGGAAGTGAGCATATTTTAATTGGTCTGTTAGAAGAAGGCAGTGCTGTGGGGGCAAGAGTGCTGGAAGCAAATGGTGTAGATGAAGATGCATTGCTGGAATTGATGGAACAGTTGATTGTACCGGAAGGTAATGTGGGCTTGTTAGATAAAGAAGGATTTACTCCAAGAGCTGAAAAAGTGTTAGAGGCGGCTAACCGAGAAGCAGAAAGGTTTAAAGCAGATAAAATCGGTACAGAGCATCTTTTGATTGCCATGATAAAGGAAGCAGACAGTGTTGCCACAAAGTTATTGATTACTTTGGGAATTAATCTTCAGAAAGTATATGTAGATACATTGGCTGCCATGGGGCAGGAAGTGAATTTGTATCGGGAAGATTTCCAGAACGGAAGATTAGTAAAGAAGAAAGAAAAGGAGGCTACTCCGACCTTAAATCAGTACAGCCGTGATTTGACCATGCTTGCCAAGGAACAGAAATTGGACCCGGTGGTAAGTCGTGAAAATGAAATCCAGCGTATGATTCAGATTTTAAGCAGAAGAAGCAAAAACAATCCATGTTTGATTGGTGAGCCGGGTGTTGGGAAAACTGCCATCGTAGAAGGGCTTGCCAGAAGAATCGTGGCAGATACTGTTCCGGACAGCATGAAAGGAAAGCGTGTTGTTGTATTGGACCTTGCCAGCATGGTTGCAGGTTCTAAGTACCGTGGTGAATTTGAAGAAAGAATCAAGAAAGTAATCAAAGAAGTAGTAGCCGATGGAAACATTCTACTGTTTTTAGATGAAATTCATACAATTATTGGAGCCGGTGGTGCAGAAGGCGCTCTGGATGCCTCCAATATTTTAAAACCATCTCTTGCAAGAGGTGAATTACAGATTATTGGTGCAACAACCATTAATGAATATCGTAAACACATTGAGAAAGACCCTGCCTTAGAGCGTAGATTTCAGCCGGTTGTGGTAGAAGAACCAGAAGAAGCAGAAGCAGTGGAAATTCTCAAAGGTGTCAGAGAAAATTACGAAAAACATCACGGTGTGGAAATTACCGACGATGCCATCGAAGCTGCGGTAAAAATGTCTGCAAGATACATTAATGACAGATTTTTGCCGGATAAAGCCATTGATTTAATTGACGAAGCAGCGGCAAAATTAAAATTAAGCAGCGTAAAGACGGTGTCAGGTCTGGGCGAATTAGAAGAAAAAATAGAAGAATTAAATGAGCAGGAAGAAGAAGCTCTTTGTATGGAAGATTTTGAAACAGCCTCTGAATTGAAAAAAGAAAAAGAAGAGTTAGAGGGTAAACTGTTAAAGTTAAAAAAGAAACAGGACAGAGCAAGAAAAGTTCCGGCAGTCACAGAAGCAGAAATTGCAGAAATTGTTGCTATGTGGACAAAAATCCCTGTGAAAAAGATTGCCGAGGAAGAAACAGCAAAATTAAAACGACTGGAAAAAACACTTCATGGCAGAGTGGTAGGACAGGAAGAAGCCGTGAAAGCTGTTTCCAAAGCAATCAAACGTGGGCGTGTGGGCTTAAAAGATCCAAATCGTCCAATCGGTTCTTTCTTATTCTTAGGACCAACCGGCGTTGGTAAGACCGAATTATCCAAAGCTTTGGCAGAGGCGGTGTTTGGCAGTGAAGATGCCATTATCCGTGTAGATATGTCAGAATATATGGAAAAGCACAGCGTATCCAAAATGATTGGTTCTCCTCCGGGATATGTAGGATATGAAGAAGGTGGACAGTTAAGTGAAAAGATTAGAAGAAATCCGTATTCCGTAGTGTTGTTTGATGAAATTGAAAAAGCGCATCCGGATGTATTTAATATTTTGCTTCAGGTGTTAGACGATGGACATATTACAGATGCCCAGGGAAGAAAAATCAGCTTTAAAAATACCATTATTATTATGACCTCCAATGCAGGTGCCCAGGCAATTATTTCACCGAAGAAATTAGGATTTGCAGCGGTAGATGATGAAAAGGTAAATTATGAAAATATGAAGCAAAACGTTATGGAAGAAGTAAAACGTATTTTCAAACCGGAATTTATCAACCGTATTGATGAAATTATTGTATTCCACGCATTAAACAAAGATCATATGAAAGAAATTGTTACCTTGCTTTCTAAGAAACTTGTGGACAGATGCAGAGAGCAGATGAACATCGAGTTAAACATTCGCGATAATGTTAAGAAATTTATCGTAGAAAAGGGAAGCGATGATAAATTTGGCGCCAGACCGTTGCGTCGTGCAGTGCAGACTTATATTGAAGATGCCATGGCAGAAGAAGTACTCAACGGAAACATAAAGAGCGGTGACAACGTGGTGGTAACCATGAAGGGTACAGAAATAAAATTTTCTATAAAGGAAAAATAAACTAGTAGAAAAATGCAGAAATATGATGTATACTAGAACATATAGCAGTGAAAAACGTAAGAAGAACGGAGGACTTTGGGATGGCTGTAGTAAAAGAATTAATTCGTGCAAATGAGGCAGGAGAAATCAGCTTTGGTGATTACACATTAGACAAAAAAGCAAAGCTTGATAATTTCGAATGTAACGGAGATATTTATAAGGTGAAAACATTCAATGAAATTACAAAGTTAGAAAAGAATGGAATGTTTATTTATGAATCCGTACCGGGAACTGCTGTTGAAGATTTGACACAGAGCGAATATGGAATGGAATTTACTGTGGAAGGTCCGGAAGATGCACAGATTACTATTGAATTACAGGACGAAACAGAATATAAGATTTACATTGATGATACTAATGTAGGAAAAATGAAAACAAATCTTGGCGGCAAGCTGATTTTAAGTGTTGAGCTTGCAAAAAGAGATGCAGTGAAAGTAAAAGTAGTAAAATTATAAGTTGAAATAAAAGTATCTGGCTCCCCCGAATTTGAAGAGTTTCTATTTCGGGGGAGTTTTTATGTAGAAAAGAGGTTTAAAATATGGCGAAGGGTACAGTATTTTTTTGTCAAGGTTGTGGATATGAGTCATCTAAATGGATGGGGCAGTGTCCGGGGTGTAAGGAGTGGAATACCTTTGTGGAGGAAGCAGCACCCAAGAAAACAGCAGGGGGACGCGTAAAGGGCGTCAGAGAACGGGCAGTCCCTGTTATGTTAAAAGAGATTGAATTAAATGAAGAAGAAAGAATCAGCACCAATATAGGAGAGTTGGATAGAGTGTTAGGAGGCGGCATTGTGGCTGGCTCCTTGATGTTGGTGGGCGGTGACCCGGGAATCGGAAAATCTACGTTGCTCTTACAGGTCTGTAAAAATTTAGCGGATGCAAACCACGATGTCATGTACATTTCAGGAGAAGAATCTTTAAAGCAGATTAAACTTCGTGCCCAGCGAATTGGAGAGTTTAAGGATACACTGACATTGCTTTGTGAAACCAATCTAACAGAGATTGAGGAAGTGGTAAAGGCGAAAAAGCCGGAAATTGTGATTATTGACTCTATCCAGACTATGTACAACGAAAACGTTTCTGCCGCACCGGGAAGTGTTTCGCAGGTAAGGGAATCCACAGGAACATTGATGATGTTGGCAAAAACATTGGGAATTGCTATTTTTATTGTAGGTCACGTAACCAAAGAAGGTGTTGTGGCTGGGCCTAGAGTGTTAGAGCACATGGTAGATACGGTGTTGTATTTTGAAGGGGACCGTCATGCTTCCTATCGTATCCTGCGAGGAGTTAAGAATCGTTTTGGCTCCACTAACGAAATTGGTGTATTTGAAATGCAGGGAAATGGTTTGCGGGAGGTTACCAATCCCTCTGAATTTATGTTAAACGGTAAGCCGGTAGGAGCTTCCGGTTCTGTAGTAACCTGTTCCTTAGAAGGAACCAGACCTATTTTAGTAGAGATTCAGGCTTTGGTATCAGACACTAGTTTTCAGATTCCAAGAAGAACCACGGTAGGGATGGATTTCAACCGAATCAATTTGCTGTTGGCAGTGTTGGAAAAACGTGCAGGAATGCAGTTGGGAGGCTGTGATGCCTATGTAAATCTGACCGGAGGAATGCGTTTGTCAGAACCGTCCATTGATTTGGCAGTGGTGGCAGCGGTGATTTCCAGTTATCGCAATATCGTGGTAGATGAACATACCATTATCTTCGGTGAGGTAGGACTAACCGGAGAAGTCCGAGGCGTGGCACAGGCAGAAGTGCGAATTAAGGAAGCCGAAAAAATGGGCTTTACCAGATGTATTGTGCCAAAGAGCAACTACGATGGAATTATGGCAAACGGAAAGCCTGGAATTGAGGTTGTAGGGGTTGCCGGAGTGGTTGAGTTGGTGGATATACTGTAGAGGAAAAGGATGTTGAGCAGATAGATGATAAAAATAGGGATTTGTGATGATGAAAAAGAATATTTAGAAAAGATAGGGAAATTAGTTACAAATATAATGAAGCAAAAACAGATAAATGATTATGAAATACAGTGTTATTCTTCTGGAAAGCAATTATCGGAAGATAAAAAAAGTATTGAAAAATTTGATATTATCTTTTTGGATATTAATATGAAGGAAATGAATGGAATTGAAACAGCCAAAAAAATCAGAGAAATAAATGGTAAGGTGTATATTGTATTTATTACAGCATATGCAGATTATGCAATTGAAGGGTATCAAGTCGAAGCGGTACGTTTTGTATTGAAAGATGTATTGGAAGAGATGCTTAAGGAGTCAATTGATACAATTATAAGAAAAATGCAGATAGAAAATAGAAAGATTAAGTATCATTTCGTAGAAGGGGAGAGGGAAATATCTATTGAAAAAATTCGATATATAGAGAATCAGAAACATAGGCAAATATTTCATATTGATGGAAAATCAAGACAGGAATTTCATATGTATGGAAAATTAGATGACATCGAAAAAGATTTATGCTCTTATGGATTTATAAGGATACATAAAAGTTTTTTAATTAATGTTTATAAAATCAGTACAATGAAAAACTATAAAGTAAGTTTAGTCACCGGTGAAACATTTAGCGTTCCGAGAGGAAGATACAAAGAAATCAAGGAAGAATATTTTAGAATGTTGGGGGAAGTGTAATGAGTTTGGTATTGCAGGCAGTTATTCTTACAATGATAGAAGCAACTTGTTGCGACTTTTTTTTTCATACATTTTTGGAAGAAAAAACATCTATAACAGCTTTTAGAAATAAATTAATAATTGTGGGAATCATAGCATGTTTTTCTATGATTTCTTTAATAGAATTTCCGGCATATTTAATAAAAATATTTCTCATTGTTTTGAGTATTGTGATTTTTATGAAAATAAAATATGAGGTTGGATGGAAACAAGTTATATTTTTGGCAATGTGTTATTATGGGATATTGTTAGTTGTTGACAGTGGAGTACTTGCACTTATTAATTTTGGGGGTATTGAATTTCAGACAAATAGGTTGGAAATATCGATAAAAACAATTGTACTTTTAGTGCAATGCAAATTGGTGTTATTACTTGTGGTTTTTTTGATAAATAAGAAAATTAGTAAAAGCGGTGAATACAGTTTGCTAAAGGAAAAAGAGCAAATACGGTATATGTTTTTTCCGGTATTTACAATTTTTGTAGTTACGGTATTGTACTTTGATAAAAAGGCACAAAACAAAACAGTTTTGACGATATCTTTGGGATTGTTGTTATTGAATTATCTAATGTTTTACCAAATCAAGGATATAAATGAAAAGGAACAAGAGTATAGAAAATTATTGATTGAAGAAGAACGTAAAAAAAGTCAGATTGAAATGTATGAGAGTATAAGAAATGCATATTTTGAACAACGGATGAAGGCTCATGAGTTTCATAAGATATTGATAGAGATAGAAAGGCTTTTGGAAAATATGGAAATCGAAAAAGCAATCGAATATTCAAAAGGAATAGAAGAAAATATTGAAAGTCACATGAATTATTTCAATACATCTAACGCGATGGTAAACGCTATAATAAACCAAAAATATAAAAAAGCAAAAGAAAAAAATATAGTATTGATAATGACATTGAACCATTTGACAGGAATTAGGCTTAGTGATGAGGATATTATTGTGTTAGTGGCAAATATTTTGGAGCATGGGATAGAGTTATGTGATGAATGTGGTGAAGTATTTACTCAAATTAAATTTAAATTAGTTCAGGAGGAAGAAAAATTAGTAGTATCTGTTAATATACCGATAGCAAAGGTGCTTGAAAAAGAAATTCAAAAGAAAGTGAAATTGTGGGAACAAAAGATGAAACAAAAAAATTTGAAAGAAATTATTAAAAAATATGATGGTATGGATTGTTGCTATCAAAACGAAAGTGAAATTGGTTATACAGCAGTATTTTATAAAAAGTAAAAAGCAAAAAAAGGCGTTTCATAAATGAAACCGCCTTTTTTTGCTTTTTACCGCTGATTTGGGAAATGTGTCTTTTATCAAGTAAATATATATGTTATATATAGTGTGAAAGGAGAAAAAAAACTAAATGCACTATTTGACGGAAATTTTAGTAAAATACTTAGTTGAAAATGAAATTGTGAAATCAGAAAGAAAAGAAGAATATATTTACGGAATTGAAATGATATTTGGAAAAGTAGTCAATTATTTCACAATAGGAGTAATTTCCATAATTAACAGAAATGTAATGCCGACTTTGGTTTTTGCGATTGCTTTTTTTGCAATGCGAGAGAGAACCGGAGGATACCATGCAAATACATTTCTACGTTGCTATGTTGGAACAACTGCACTTTATTTGGCAATAAGCTTAGGGGTTACAACAATAATTAGCGGAAAAATATGGATATACATATTAATATTAATTTTTTCATGGATAATAATAATTGAATTTGCACCAGTAAATCATCCAAATGTAAGCTTAAGCGCAGAAGAAGTGAGTAAATGGAGAAAATCTTCAATCCTAATGCTTTTGATTATTACAGTGGTAGTTAGTGTATGTATGGTTTTGGACATTGCTGAAAAGTGTGTATTATATGCAATTCTTGGAATTGGGGCAGATGCAATATTGTTATATATAGCAAAACTAAAGGGGCAGGAGCTGGAACATGTATGAAAAAAATGCTACTAAATGTAGTGTTAAGGATGGCTGAGTATGAGGTGGAAAAAAGTAATAACGGTTGGCCGCCATGTGCTGGTTTTATATATCAACCTAGAAGACCGTCTGTTAGTAAAAAAGAATGTAATAATGTAAAAGAAAAAAATGAAATTTAGGAGGAAATTAAAATGAAAAACAACAATTTAAAGAAAATTTTAGTGGGTATTATGGCATGTGCGTGCATTTTTACAACAACAATACCTGCTCAAGCGGCATCAACTGTTACAGCTACTGTGGATAAAGCAACAGTTACAGGAAAAGTATCTAAGGGTGGAAGTTATGCTACGGTAACTACTACATGGGCACATACCGGAGGAACTAGAACGGCTAAGGTTACATATTATTATAAATTTGGTGCAGGAAAGTACTATTCAGTAGCAAGTGTAAGTGATACTCAAAATACAGCGGGTTCTACAGTTAGTTCTAAGCGTGCAGGTTCAGTATCTTATGGTGCAAAGGGTGAGCATTCTGTTAGAACCGCAAATTCATCTTCTTCATGGAGCGGAAAAACTACAGTGGGAACTGTTCCGTCAAGCAATAGTGGTTGGAGTTTGTTGTAAAATATATAACAATCAGATTAGGGCCTGATACGGATCGTGTCAGGCTCTTTGTGAAAAGGAGCGGTTATGATAAAAAAAGTTAAAGTGTTAATTACATGTATAGGTATGTTTTCAATTATGGGGTGTGCGAAAACAGAAGTATTGGAAGATAGCTATATGGAAGGAATAGATTATCAGTATATGTATAATGATGACTCTGCATTTTTTCCGCAACAGGCAAAAGGGAAAAAGGGGTATTATGTGTTAGAGGGACATTACATATACTATATGGATGAAGAGAATCAGTCAGTGGTTCCGTTGTGTAATAAACTGGATTGTCTTCATGAAAAAGAAACAGATAAAGAAAAATATAAATTATGCAATGCCTATGTAGAAAACGATGGAAAAGTAGGAATTTCATATTGTGATGGTTATTTATACTATATATGTGATAACGAACCAGAGAGTGCGATGGACAAATACGCTTTATATAGCTTAAAAGAAGACGGTTCGGAAAAAGAACTTTTGAAGGAATGGAAAAGTGAAATTGTTTACCAGTGGTGTGTGCATAGAAATGTACTCTACTATATACAAATGACATATAAAACAGAGGAAAATGGGAAAATAGAACAAAAATATCAGTTAAAAGCTTTGGGATTGAAAGGCATGCAAAAGGAAAAAGAAAAGGTAGTATATGAACCACAAGAGGGACTTTATAATGTTGAACTTGCGTGGCCGGAAGCGTATGGAAATTATGTGTATTTTCAAGTTTTGGGAAACACCGAAACAGGTGATGTTGTAAATGAGGATAATTATGAGGATTATTTGTATATGAAGACGTTGGGATATCATATTGTGGACGGAACGCTACATGATATTGCAGTTGAAAAAGAGAATGAGTATGTTCAAGGGGTAGGGTTTTGGAAGGACAAGCTCTTGATTGTACCGTGGAGTCCGGAAAAAGAAGATGGAGCACAGATTGGAAGTTATATTGCAGAATTGGATGGAAGTAATGTGCAGCCATTTATGGAGAATGTGCGGCAAGGAGAAAGATTTTATAGTGACGGAAAATATCTATATCAGTCCAATGTTCTTTTAGTAGACTTTGGGGTTGATAAAGAAAAAATATATAAGATATATAACGAAGAAAATGATTTGACAGATACAATAAGTCTTCCGTTCGCAGGAGGAGGAGCACCGCCGGTAGGGGATGAAGAGAGTATGCTTGTGCCTGTGATAGATAAGGATGATAGCAGTATATGGACATTAAAATGTATGAACAAAGAAACAATTGGAAGTTATCAGGGGAAAACATTTGAAATGCAGGATATAGCACAAATGAAATTTTCTGTTTGGGATACAAATGAGGAATAAAGCATGTGGAAGATATGTGGTTATGAGATATATAAATTATATAAGAATAAACTTTTTTTATTTATTACGGTAGTACTTTTAGGGGGTAATCTTTTATATGCATATGCTTATGGAAGAAATGTGGCAGAATATCAGGAACCGGAAGAGTATGAAACATTGTATGTTACTTTTGTGCAAGAAATGACAGAGCGCGCGGAACAAATGAAAAATTCTAATCTGTTTGATGATACGGACAGTTATGTCTATCGGAATTTGCAAAAAACATGCAAAGATTACAAATGCTTGGGACAGATTGAGGTGAAAAGCGATAACAATCAAGGGATATGGATGTACATTTCATATCAGGGAAGTATAGCTTTCACTATCATGTTTCTGGGTATCTTGACCTATCAGTTGATTTTTGTGGAAAGGGAAAAAAATCTATTTTTGCTGGTAAAGACAGGAAAGTATGGACGAGGGCATACTGCTATTGCAAAACTGATAGTTATGATTTTTTGTGGTGGACTATATGAAACAGTTCAGTCGGGAATGGAAATTTTGTATTATGGATACAGATATGGGTATGGAGATATCCAGAGGAGTATACAGTCGTTCTCTGTGTTTCGAAATTGTATAGATAAGCTAAATGTAGCAGAATATCTTATAGCAACGCTTGCAGTCAGAACAGCGGTTGTCGTGCTTATAGGAATATTTCTATATGCTTGTGGTATGGTTAAGAAGAGTGGAATATCAATGCTTCTGGTGGCGAGTGTTTTTTTGATGGAACAGTTGTGGTGTTATTTGAAAATTGATGTGAGTTCGAAGGCGAACTGGCTAAAGTGCATAAACATATTTTATTATTGGAATCCAAAGCATGTGTGGGGAGAATATGTGAATTTGAACTTTTGTGATTATCCGTTAAGCCGTAATGTATGTGTATGCATTGTAGCAGTGTTTTTGAGCATTAGCATGATTGGGATTGGAAGTTATACATTTGCATATGGGTATCAGTTAAAAAGTGTTGGTGCAATAGAAATTTTTATACATAAGTTACGTAAAAAGCTAGGGTGTCATCCAAAGACAACAAATCTGATATATTATGAATTGTATAAAGTTTTGGTACAACAGAAGAAAATTGTTGTTGTGTTTGCTTGCGTTTTGTTTTTTATAGGCGAAATAGAGGGAGTTGCAGAAGAACAATATTATACGGAACCGGAACTTGCAAGTTATCATAGTTATATGCAGGAATTGCAAGGAAAAATCAATCAAGACAAATTAGATTATATAGAAGAAAAAGAGGTTTATTTTCAAGAGATTAGTGAAGAATTAATTAGTTTAGAGAATGTGACTTCCGGAGCGTCCTATCTGCGGAAAATGGAGCTTATGAACGATTTGGAAATGAATGAACAAGGTTTTTATATGGTGCAGAATCAGGTAGAATGGCTAAAAAAGCAAAAGGGAGATATTACAGAAAAGTATTTGGTAGATGAAAAGGCGTATTTAGAATTATGGGAAGATGTAAACACAGATATTCTGCTTTGGTTGATAGGAAGTTTAGCGGCTTTATTTCTGCTGGGTGGAATATTTACGGCAGATAAAGAGCGAAAGATGGAAGAATTACAGTGGGCAACAAAAAACGGAGGAAAAACATTAGATGTAACCAAGTATATGAGTGGATTTCTCCTGTCACTAACAGTTTTCGCTTTAATACAGTTTTCTCAAATGTGTTATTACTACAAAATAGATGGTTTTCAGGCAGCGGCACAGTCGCTGCAGGGATTGATGTGTCTTGGGACAGAAAGTAAATTGTCTGTGAGATTATTTGTTGTTATAGTGTTTTGTTTAAAATTATTGGGACATATGCTTGTGAGTGTGCTTATTATGAAAAGCTCTAAAAGAATCGGAAAAGAAATAGTAACTGATATAGTTTTGTGTGGAATATTTTGCGTTATGGCAGTACTATTTTATTTTTTACGATGGGATATAAATACATTGATGTTAAGGTTTGTGTAAATGATAAATAGCATATAGAAAGGGAAGGACAGAGGGTTTGTCTGAAATAGGTAAATTTTATGGAATTGAAACTGGAACATGTTCATAAAAGCTATACAAAGGGAAAAAGTTATGCGGTGAAAGATTTTGATGTTACTTTTACTCCGGGAATTTATGGGATTTTAGGTCCAAATGGTGCAGGAAAAAGTACATTAATGGGGATGATTACCAATAATTTAAAACCGAGCAGTGGAAAAATTACTTACAATGGGAAAGAAATTTCAAAGTTGGGAAGCGAGTATCGGAGTAAATTGGGATATATGCCGCAACAACAAGGATTATATGAGGATTTCAGTGGAGAAAAATTCTTATGGTATATGGCAGCATTGAAGGGACTAAAACAGAAGGAAGCATCCGTAAAAATAGAAGAAATGCTGGAAGTAGTAAATTTGCAGGAAGTTCGCCATCAGAAAATAAAGTCTTATTCTGGTGGCATGAAACAGAGGATTTTAATTGCGCAGGCATTGATGAATGAACCGGATATATTAATATTAGATGAGCCTACTGCCGGATTGGATCCTAAAGAAAGGATTCGGATTCGTAATTTCATTAGCGAGATAGCAAAAAATAAAATTGTATTGTTTGCAACTCATGTGGTATCGGATATAGAATACATATCAAAATCTATTCTTTTAATGAAAGAGGGAAATGTGCTAAAATACGAAACCGCACAGGAGTTACTAAGAGGAATGGAGGGGAAAGTGTTTGAAGTGATTGTCAGTGAAGAAGAAAAAGAAATATATGAGGAAGGGAATTATAAAGTTTCAAATTTAATACATACAAATGAAAAGATATGCATGCGCTTAGTAGGGGATGTGCCTCCCAAAATTGGTGAAGTTTCACAGGTACACCCCAATTTAGAAGATATGTATCTTTATTATATTGGAATTTAGAGTAAATATGTTAGTTGTAAAGGGTAATAAAGGCACCAATATCAAAATCTCACATATCATATATAAAAGAGCATGGAAGAAGACTTTATAATGAAAGAAAGCCCATTGATCGATACATGCAATTTTATGGATGTAAAGCCTATTATGATGGCATTGCCTTACCCGTCCGTGCAGGTGAGGGAAAAGAATCAGAGTTATGCCAATTTACTTAGCGTTGATTATTGCGGTTCGGTGTCAGAAATGTCCGCTATTACCCAGTACATTAACAATGAAAACCGCTTATCCTGTGATAAATGTCCCACAGCAAAGATTGTATTAGGAATTGCAATGGCAGAAATGATACATTTGCAGAAACTGGGAGAATTGATTTTTCTGCTGGGAGGCAATATAGTATATACGGCAAAGTATCAAAACGGAAAAGAACGGATGTGGACACCACAATATCTGAGTATTTCGGAAAATGTCAGAGAAATGATATTAATGGACATAAAGTCCGAAAAAGAAGCTATCAACCAGTACAAAATGCATATGAAAATGATAAAGGATGACTGTGTAAATGCGGTGTTGGCAAGAATTATAAAAGATGAGGAATATCATATTATGACACTTCAGGCTTTGCTGTAAGAAAATGAATAAGAAAGAAACATCAAAAGGTGTAAGGGCTTAGCAATTTAATAAGACCTTACACCTTGATTTATAGTTAGTTTAGTTTTGGATTATGTTATAGAGTTATATCTTCAACAGATACACCTAAAGAAGATAATTTTGCGATAGTTACTTTGATTTGATAGTCAAGTTCTTTGTTTTCACAAGAACCATTTGCTTTCTTAATGCGTTGTAAATCCGTATATTTATCAATGGTTATGCTGATTAATTCTTCTCTTGTCATAGCGTCACTCACTTTCGTTCACCGCCCTTTTATATAAGATATTTTTTGTAAGTTCATTATAGAAATAAGTCTGACAAAATGCAATAAAATCTTTCTAAACTTTCCCCAATTTCATTTGGTAGTTATGCACAAAATTTTTGCTTGCAATATACCCCTTGGGGGTATAAAATAAATTAGAAAGGGAGTGACATACCATGGAAAAAGAGTCTTGTTGCCATAAAACTAAGGAGCGTTCCGAAAAGGAATACAAAGATTTAATAAACCGCCTAAACCGCATCGAAGGGCAGGTGCGTGGTATTAAAGGCATGGTAGAAAAGGATGCTTATTGTACCGATATTTTAATTCAGGTAGCTGCGGTCAATGCCGCTTTAAACAGTTTTAACAAAGTGTTGCTTGCAAACCATATCAAAACCTGTGTAACTCAGGATATTCGGGAAGGAAAAGAAGAAAGTATGGAAGAATTGCTTGCAATTTTACCGAAATTAATGAAGTAAAACGAACCAAAAAGGACATAGTAAGAAGAAGGAGGTAGAACGATGAAGCAATATACAGTAACAGGGATGAGTTGTGCCGCCTGCAGCAGCCGAGTGGAAAAGGCAGTAACGAAAGTGCCGGGCGTTACCTCCTGTTCCGTAAGTTTGTTAACCAATTCCATGGGAGTGGAAGGCAGTGCATCCGATGCAGAAATTATTCAGGCAGTGGAAAATGCAGGATATGGCGCAGCAGTAAAGATAAGTGCTTCTCAAAATAAAAATACAATGGAAAATACAGAGGATGAGTTGTTAAAAGATAAAGAAACACCTGTCTTGAAACGAAGATTGCTTACTTCTCTGGGATTTTTAGTGGTATTAATGTATTTTTCCATGGGGCATATGATGTGGAATTGGCCGGTTCCGGAATTTTTGGAACAAAATCATGTTGCCATGGGGCTGATACAGTTACTTTTAACTGTGATAATTATGGTGATAAATCAGAAGTTTTTCATTAGTGGATTCCGAGGGCTGTTGCACAAAGCGCCCAATATGGACACCTTGGTAGCACTTGGTTCCAGTGCAGCTTTTGTATACAGCACATATGCCTTGTTTGCTATGACAGATGCTCAGGTCAAGGGCGATATGGAACGTGTTATGGCATATATGCATGAATTTTATTTTGAATCTGCCGCTATGATTTTAACGTTAATTACATTGGGAAAAATGTTAGAAGCCCGTTCCAAAGGAAAAACCACAGATGCATTGAAAAGTCTGATGAAGCTTTCTCCGAAAACAGCAAGAATTATAAAAGACGGAATCGAGCAGGAAGTGTCGATTGAACAAGTACAAAAAGGTGACGTGTTTGTGGTACGTCCCGGTGAAAATATTCCGGTGGATGGAGTGATTTTGGAGGGAAACAGTGCGGTAAATGAAGCAGCACTTACCGGTGAAAGTATTCCGGTAGATAAAGAACCGGGGGCTTTGGTGTCTGCGGCAACCATAAATCAGTCCGGCTTTATACGCTGCGAGGCAACCAGAGTGGGAGAAGATACTACCCTTTCTCAGATTATTAAAATGGTAAGCGATGCGGCGGCAACCAAAGCGCCCATTGCAAAAGTGGCAGATAAAGTATCGGGCGTTTTTGTTCCGGCGGTTATTGGCATTGCCATAGTAACCACATTGGTATGGCTTCTTTTGGGAGAAAGCGTTGGTTTTGCACTGGCAAGAGGGATTTCTGTTCTGGTAATCAGCTGCCCTTGTGCCTTGGGACTGGCAACTCCAGTGGCGATTATGGTAGGCAATGGCATGGGAGCCAAACATGGAATCATGTTTAAAACAGCGGTAGCCTTAGAAGAAACGGGAAAAGTACAGATTGTAGCACTGGACAAAACCGGTACCATTACCGGTGGTACACCAAAAGTAACGGATATCATACCGGTGGAGGGTATCTCAGAAACAGAATTGCTTCTCAATGCCAATGCATTAGAGCAAAAAAGCGAACATCCTTTGGCAAAAGCAATTTTAGAATATGCTGCACAACAGAAGATAGAGCTTCAAGAAGTAACAGAATTTAAAGCATTACCGGGAAATGGTTTATCAGCGTTATTGCAGGGAGAAGTCTTGACTGGCGGAAATTATAAATTTATAGAAAGTCAGGCGGAAATTCCAAAAGAAATCAAAGAAAAATCAGAACAACTGGCGGAGGAAGGAAAAACACCGTTATTTTTTGCAAAAAATAAAAAACTAATCGGTATGATAGCAGTTGCCGATATTATGAAGGAGGATAGCCCGAAGGCAGTAAAAGAGTTACAAAACATGGGAATTCATGTAGTAATGCTTACCGGAGATAATGAACGGACTGCGAAAGCAATCGGAAAGCAGGCAGGCGTGGATGAAGTCATTGCCGGAGTATTGCCGGAAGGTAAAGAAAGCGTTATCCGTTCTCTAAAAGAAAAAGGAAAAGTTGTCATGGTAGGAGATGGAATTAACGATGCACCTGCTTTAACCAGAGCAGATATCGGAATTGCCATTGGTGCGGGAACGGATATTGCCATTGATGCGGCAGACGTAGTTTTAATGAAAAGCAGGCTAAGTGACGTGCCGGCGGCCATAGGATTAAGCAGGGCAACCCTAAGAAATATTCATGAAAACTTGTTTTGGGCATTCTTTTATAATATAATAGGAATCCCACTGGCAGCGGGAGTATTTATCCCTTTGTTTGGCTGGCAGCTCAATCCAATGTTTGGAGCGGCGGCAATGAGTTTATCCAGTTTTTGTGTAGTAACCAATGCGTTGCGCTTAAACTGGTTTCAAATGTATAATTCAAAAAAAGATAGAAAAATAACAAGAAAAGACAAAACGAAAATGGAGGAAAAAGAAATGGAAAAGACAATGAAGATTGAAGGAATGATGTGTGGACACTGTGAGGCAGCGGTAAAGAAATGCTTGGAAGAACTTCCGCAGGTAGAAGAAGCAATAGTAAGCCATGAAAATGGAACAGCAGTAGTGAAATTAAAGGAAGAAATTTCCGACGAAGTTTTAAAGAAAACCGTAGAAGATAAGGATTATAAAGTGATTTCAATTCAGTAGTGACAGGAGAACATATGGTAGAAGAATTTTCAAGAACAGAACTACTCCTTGGCAAAGATGCCATGGAAAAATTAGCACAATCCAGAGTGGCAGTTTTTGGTGTTGGAGGAGTAGGCGGTTATGTGGTAGAGGCTCTTGTAAGAAGCGGCATAGGAGCTGTGGATTTGATTGATAATGATACCGTCTGCCTTAGTAATTTAAACCGACAGATTATTGCCACCAGAAAAACAGTGGGGCAGTATAAAACGGATGTAATGAAAGAAAGAATTATGGATATTAATCCGGAGTGTAAGGTAGAGGTTCACAGATGCTTTTATTTGCCAGAAAATAAGGATGAATTTGATTTTTCTAAATATTCTTATGTGGTGGATGCGGTGGATACGGTAACTGCTAAATTACAGCTTGTAATGCAGGCAGAAGAAGCAGGCGTACCGATTATCAGCAGCATGGGAGCCGGAAATAAACTGAATCCGGCAGACTTTGAAATAACGGATATTTACAAAACTTCCGTTTGCCCGCTGGCAAAAGTTATGCGGAGAGAGTTGAAGAAAAGAAATATAAAGCATCTAAAAGTTGTGTATTCCAAAGAAGAACCAATCACTCCAATGGAAAATACAGAAAACCAACAGACAGAAGCAGATGTGGCAAGTAAGCGTCGCTCCACCCCGGGTTCGGTAGCATTTGTTCCATCGGTGGTGGGATTAATGATTGCTTCAGAAGTGATAAAAGACTTGATAAAAGAGTAATTTATTATATTTGAAACATTCTTTTAGATGAAACATTTTAAATGGGAGGAAACTATGGAACTATTGGATTTATTGTTAAAAAGAAGAAGTGTAAGACAGTATACAGGTGAACAGATTCCGAAAGAGAAGTTGGAAAAGATTTTGCAGGCAGGGCTTTTGGCAGCCTCTGGAAGAAGCAGACAGCCTTGGGAATTTGTAGTGGTACAGGAGAAAGAAACATTACAGAAATTATCTTGTTCCAGAGTAGGGGCGGCAAAAATGTTAGAAAATGCAGGCTGTGCCATTGTAGTGTTTGCAGACCCGGAGAAAACAGATGTCTGGACAGAAGATTGTTCCATCGCAATGAGCAATATGCATCTGATGGCAGACAGCTTAGGTTTGGGAAGTTGCTGGATTCAGGGCAGATTGCGGGAAACAGAGGATGGAATTACTACAGAGCAGTATTGCCGTGAATTGTTGTCTGTTCCGGAAAACTATGTATTAGAGGCAATGCTTTCTGTGGGAATATTAAAAGAGGAACATCCTGCGGCACATACATTAGAAGAATTGGATAGCACTAAGGTACATTTTGAAAAATTTTAAGGGGGAAGAATTATGTATTTAGAGCAAATTAATGAACCGGCTGATGTTAAAAAATTAAATGTGGAACAATTAAATGAGTTGGCAGCAGAAATGCGTAAGGCGTTACTTCAGAAGCTTAGTAAGAACGGGGGACATTTTGGACCAAATCTTGGAATGGTAGAGGCAACCATTGCTCTTCATTACGTATTTAATTCACCTACGGATAAAATTGTATTTGATATTTCACATCAAAGTTACAGTCACAAAATGCTTACCGGAAGAAAAGAAGCATTTCTTGAGGAAGCGCATTATCGTGATGTTTCCGGCTTTACGGACCCGAAGGAAAGTCCTCATGATTTCTTTACCGTAGGACATACCTCCACTTCGGTAAGTCTTGCTTGTGGACTTGCAAAAGCAAGGGATGTAAAAGGGGATAGTGAAAATATTATCGCCGTGATAGGGGACGGTTCTTTAAGTGGTGGAGAAGCTTTGGAAGGTCTGGATTTTGCACCGGAATTAAACAGTAATTTGATTATCCTTGTAAATGATAATGATATGTCAATCGCAGAAAATCATGGTGGGCTTTATCAGAATTTAAAACTTCTTCGTGATACAAAGGGAGCGGCAGAATGTAATCTGTTTAAAGCCATGGGACTGGATTATCTGTTTGTGGAAGACGGACATGATATAGAACAGTTAATTAACGCCTTAACACAGGTGAAGGACAGCAAGAAGCCGGTCGTAGTGCATATTTGTACTCAAAAAGGAAAAGGCTATGACTTTGCAGAAAAAAATAAAGAACCTTGGCATTACTGCGGTCCGTTTGATTTGGAAACCGGGGAGGCAGCGGTTGTTTCGGCTGAGGAAGATTATTCCGATATTACGGTAGCGTATCTGTTAAAGAAAATGAAGGAAGACAAAACCGTGGTTGGTATCACTTCCGGAACTCCGGCGGTTATGGGATTTACAGAAGAAAAAAGAAAAGAAGCAGGAAGTCAGTTTGTGGATGTGGGAATTGCAGAAGAACATGCAGTTGCGTTTGCATCCGGAATTGCAGTAAATGGTGGAAAGCCTGTGTATGGTGTATACAGCAGTTTCCTGCAAAGAACTTACGACCAGTTATCACAGGATTTGTGTATTGACAGCAATCCTGCCACAATTATTGTGTATACCGCATCTGTATATGGAATGAATGATGTAACGCATCTGGGAATTTATGATATTCCGATGATATCTAATATACCGAATTTGGTTTATTTGGCGCCGACCACCAAGGAAGAATATCTGGCAATGCTGGAATGGAGTATTTCACAGAAAGACCATCCGGTGGCAATCCGAGTGCCGGGAGGACGTGTAGTTTCCAATGGCAAAGCGATTACCACAGATTATTCTGAAATTAACCGATATCAGGTGACGAAAAAGGGAAGCAAAGTAGCAATCATTGCCTTGGGAACATTTTATGAGCTTGGCAGCCGTGTGGCAGAGGAAATTGCGAAAAACACAGGTAGCCAGCCAACCTTAATCAATCCTGTTTATATTACAGGCACCGATGATAAGTTGTTGGAGGAATTAAAAGCAAACCATGATGTGGTGATTACTTTGGAAGACGGAATATTAAACGGAGGTTTTGGCGAAAAAATTGCCAGATTCTACGGAGATTCTGAAATGAAAGTGTTAAACTACGGGTTGAAAAAGGAATTTCTTGACCGCTACGATGTGGAAAAGTTATTACAGGAGAACCGCTTGACGGTGGGACAGATTGTGGAAGATGTTATGAAAATTCAGTAATTTGTTTCACAACAGGATAGAAGGAGTATAAATAATGTTGGATAAAAATGAGGTATTAACAGACCCTCAAAAATTAGTTCGGTTGGAGCTGAAAAATAAAGGATTTGATATAGATACAATGAAAGTTCCTGAAAGGGTATTTTTATTGGCGGACAGCCTTTATGATGCCATGATTTCCAGAAATTGTGGAGAATATAAATATCCATTGGGCGGAAAGCTTTTTGTATTTAAGGAAAACGAAACCGTTGGATTTATAAAAGGACATATGTGTTCGCCGGCAATCGCCACACAGGCAGAAGATTTGATTGCCGGCGGTGTGAAAGAGTTAATACATATTGGTTTTGCAGGTGGTTTACAGCCGGATATGTGCGCAGGAGATATTGTTTTGACCGACGGGGCATATAACGATACGGCAGTGGCAAGGCTTTACGGATTTGATTATGACATGATTGAATCATCCAAAGGATTGACCGATGAACTGGAAGAATTATTAACAAAAAATACAATCAAATACCGACGAGGAAACCATTGGACAACAGACGCAGGATACAGAGAAACCTGGGGACAAGTCATTGAATACAGAGAAAAAGGTGCATTATGCGTAGAAATGGAAGGAGTCGGTTTGTTTACGATAGCAAACTATAGAAACTGTGTGGCTTCGGCTATGTATGTGGTTTCCGATGTATATGTGGAAGATGACTGGAAGTTAGGCTGGGGAGAAAATGTGTTGGAGGAAGCGGCTGAAAAAGTGATTGATATGATTGTGGAATCGGTGAGAAAATAAATATAATAGTGAATTATTTGGTGAAGAATAAAAACGACTTTGAAAAAGGATTTTAAACTACTTTTTCAAGGTCGTTTTCATTTTGAGAAAAACTAAAAAAATTTTCCATATCCATGCAACAAATCCCATGGTAAGATTATCTAATGTATGTAAAACAAATGGTACCGTTTGGAGGAAGTATACATGATTTTTAAGGTAAAGCGCGCACAGCGCGGGGATACAAAAGCTTTTGTAGAGCTGATGGAAGAAAACAGGCAGGCAATGCAGAGAATTGCATTTGGATATTTTAGCTGTGAAGATGATGTGGCGGATGTAATGCAACAAACCACGTTAAATGCATTTGAAAAGCTGAAAACATTGCGGAATCCGGTTTATTTCAAAACATGGCTCATTCGGATACATATAAATAATTGCAATGCCCTCTACAATGCAAAGAAAAATTGTATGGCAGTAGATGAAATGGAGGAGGGGAGATATCTGGAAGAATATCCTTCAGAAGATGAATTTTATCAGTTGATTGCGGATTTGAGCGAAGAAAATCGTCTGATATTCCAATTATATTATGGTGAGGAGTATACCACAAAAGAAATTGGACGAATTCTGCATATGAAAGAGAGTACGATTCGCAGTAGATTGCATAGAGGAAAAGAACAGATAAAGAGAAAATTAGAAACTTCTGTAAGATAAATTCAGCACAGAAAGGTGGAGAAATATGGAAGAAAGATATACAGAGCAGGAGCTTAAGAGGATTTTGCAAAGCAAGGGGAACGAATATGAGAAGATTCAAAAGAAAATGGAGGAAACATATAAAATGATAGAAGAAACACAGCAAAGAAAGAGGGGGGCAAGAAAGCCGGCAGTCTGGGCTGGTGGGCTGGCAGCGGCAATGGCAGTGTGTATAATTACACTTGGAATCAGTAACCCTGTACTGGCAGCAAAACTACCGGTAATCGGAGCAATTTTTCAGGCAGTACAGAACCATGTGTCATACTCCGGAAATTTTAGTCAGGATGCCATGTCATTAATGGAAGACAACAACACGGATGGGAAGGAAAGTAATCTGGTGCAGACAGACCAAGGAATTACAGTGGAAATATCCGAGATTGCCAGAGATGATAAGAGCTTTTATCTTGGAATTACTGTGACATGCGAAGAAGGTTTTCCAAAAGACTTTAACAGGGTGAAAAACGATGCAGAATATGTATTGGAGTATGATACTATGAGCTGCCAGACGATAGGCGAATTGGTAGATGTAAATGGTGAAAAAGTGGACATGTCAGGGGAGTTAGGGATTTTAGAAGGGATTTTTATAGATGATAATACGTTTCAGACCATTGGTTATGTAGATTTGTCAGGTTATGAGAATGTAGCAGATGAGTTCACCTATAATTTTGAAATTACCGATATATGGAGTTATTTAGGGGAAAATCATTATGGCAGTGGAGAGAATGAAAGTGAAGAAAAACACTACACAGGTTCTTGGAAATTTTCTGTAGATGTCAGTCTGGATAAAGCATCTGCACATGTGATAGAAGTGAATCAGACCAATGAGCAAGGATTTGGAATTGCCACTGTAACCAAGGGGAAATACTACATAACAGCAGAAACCATTATTCCGGCGGGGGAAGAAAAAGACCGATATGTCGTATTAATTTATGATGAAGAAGGAAAAAGATTGGATTCCTTTGGAAGTAATGTGGAGTATTATTCCGTAAAGGACAGAAAAACAGATAAGATAACCGTATGCGTATGTTCGGAGGGTGATTTCTTTAGAAATAAAGGAGCGGAAGATAAATTAAAAGAGTGCGCATTGTATCGGGTGGAAGTATATTGCAATCAATAAGGAGGAAAAATATGAAGAAGAAACAAGTAGCCATATTCATGTTAGCCATGGCGATGGCAGTAATGACAGGATGCGCTGGAGAAACCGGTGCAGCAAGTGTGGGGAATGTAAAAGAAGTTATGGCTTCTGAGGTGAATTCTGACCAAGAACCGGAAAATAAGTCTACTGCTTCCTGGAATATTCCGGAAACTTATACAAAGACTATGGGAAATATATCCTTCAATGTTACAGTTCAATTTCCGGAAAACTGGAAAACGTCCGGTGTACATAAAACCAGTGCAGAACGAATTACGTTCAGCAAAGCAAATCTGGAACAGACATTAGGAAAAGTGTCCTATGACTGGGAGGCATGGAATCAGAGTAAAGAAGGCGGCTTGCTGCTGGCAGATGATTATGGAATCATGTACGAAACAGAATTGGGCGAGCATATTATCGAATGTGTGGATTTAGATGCAAGAGATGGAAATATGGATAAATATAAAAAGGATGGAGAGCTATCCTTCCTGCCAAAGCAGGAAGCCTATGAAAATGTGTTGAATATTTTACAGGAGATAGGTATTGAAATGGAAGACGCCACATATACCTGTTATGCCCTGGATTATGAAACAATGCAGTCCCAAGAGTATGCGATGGATGCAGAGGCTGGTCAAATGGAAGAATATAAGAAAACAGACTGGAGCAGTGAAGATGATTGCTATTTATTCCTGATTCGCCAGAAAGTACAGGGAGCCACAGAATACCATATCTATGGAACGGAATTTGTAAGAATGGAAGAAAGCAATGCACCGATACAGGTATACTATTCTAAAAATGGAATCGAACGTATGGATATAGAAAAAGTATACCACTTTACTCAGGAAGAAGAAGTTCTTACGTTACTAGATTTCGAAGAAATAGCACAAGCAGCCGCCAAAGAACTGCAAAATAGAAACGAAACCGCCACTTACCAAGTTAGTTCTGCCCAACTGTGTCTAATGACACCGGCTATTGGCACAGAAATGATACCAGTGTGGGTATTTCAGTCAGAAGAAATCACCGCAGAAGGGGACACTTATCCGGTAACGGTAGTTATAAATGCCGAAAATAGAGAACTTTCTGCACTTGGAAGTAGATAGGGAAATAATATAAGTTTTGGTTGCCAGTACGCTCATAATAGGGAAGAAGTTATCCTATTTATGAGCGTTCTGGCTGCCATAAAGTCAATAAAAATATTTTTCAACATTTTTCTTGACATGCCTTTTTTCGTATGCTATTATAATACAGTCGCTAAGACATAGGGGCATAGTTCATCGGTAGAATAAGAGTCTCCAAAACTCCAGAGCCGGGTTCGATTCCTGGTGCCCCTGCTACATATTATAAATTATAAAAAGTTGTCTGGTTAGGAATAATCAGGCAACTTTTTTTATTCTATTTCTATAGTTCTGTTTTGGGTTTCACAAAAAATACACAAATAAATCGTATTATGAACACAATTTCCCCATATGATTATTATGATGAGGCAGTAGTGCCGCCCCGTACTGTTGTACTGAGGGAGTTTCGTACATAGAAAATAACAGTGAATCAGTGCATGGCATATACGGGAGAATAGTTTTAACAGGAGGAGATTTCAATGATTGAAATACGCCATTTAACGAAAAAATATGGCAGTCATGTAGCAGTAAATGATCTGAATCTGACTGTAGAAAAGGGTAAGATTTATGGATTTCTAGGACCAAATGGTGCCGGAAAATCAACTACAATGAACATGTTAACAGGATATCTTGCACCTACGGATGGGGAAGTTATCATTAATGGACATGACATTTTGAAAGAGCCGGAAGCAGCTAAAAAGTGTATCGGTTATTTACCGGAAATCCCACCGGTATACCCGGATATGACAGTGGGAGAATATTTAAGCTTTGTGGCAGAATTAAAGGGTATAAAGAAGGCTGAGAGAAAAGAAAGCATTGCAGATGTAATGCGTTTGGTAAAGATTACTGATCGAGAAAAACAGCTTATCAAAAATCTGTCAAAAGGTTATAAGCAGAGAGTTGGACTTGCACAGGCACTTCTTGGTATGCCGGAAGTAATTATTTTGGATGAGCCTACAGTAGGTCTGGACCCGAAACAGATTATTGAAATCAGAGATTTGATTCGTGGACTTGGAAAAAATCATACCGTAATTTTAAGTTCACACATTTTGACGGAAATCAGTGCAGTGTGTGACCATATATTTGTAATTTCCAAAGGAAAATTGGTAGCAAGCGATACTACAGAAGGTTTGGAAAAGCAGTTTGCCGGTGGTAACCAGATAGAAGTGACTATCAAGGGAGAAGAAGCAAAGGCAAAAGAGATTGTTTCCAAAGTAAGAGGCGTAGAAAGTGTACGCACATTGGATCGTAGAGAAGCAGGTACCTGCACTCTTCAGGTAAAAACAAGAAAGAAGGATGTAAGAGAAGAAATGTTCTATGCACTGGCAGAAGCGAAGATGCCGGTTTATGGATTGAATTCCGGTGTGAAATCACTGGAAGACATCTTCTTAACACTTACCGGTGAAAATAATTTAGAAGAAGAAAAAATAAAAATGCAGAGCAGCATCGATGAAATTGATGAAAAAGCAGAAATGGCGAAAGAAGAAACAGAAGGGAGTGTAGACGCAGATGAAGGCGATTTATAAAAGAGAGCTGAGAGCGTATTTTCAGTCTGTGATAGGCTGGTTATTCTGCGCAGCAACTTTGTTTTGTGTAAGTTTATATTTTGTATCCGCGAACCTTTTATCTGGATATTCCAATATTGCATACGCATTAAGCAGTGGAGCGTTTTTATTCTTATTCAGTGTGCCGATTCTTACTATGAGAATTCTGGCAGAAGAAAGAAAACAGAAAACAGACCAGCTTATTTTGACAGCACCGATTCCGGTTTGGAAAATAGTAGTTGGTAAATATCTTGCAATGGCAACTGTATTTATATGTGCAGTAATAGTAGTGTGCTTCTATCCTATTATTATGAGTTTCTTCGGAACTGTAAATATGGCAGAAGCCTATGTGGCTGTCTTTGGTTATACCTTATATGGTTTGGCAGGGATTGCGGTTGGTATGCTTATTTCCAGCATTACAGAAAGCCAAGTTGTTGCCATGGTATTAAGCTTTGTGGCAATGTTTATTACTTATATGATGTCCGGTATTACAAGTATGATTTCCTCTACCGGAAACATTGCAACAAAAATTCTTAATTGTTTTGACTTTGGAAGCAGAATGCAGGATTTCTATAATGGAGTCTTTTCTGTAACTGACACAGTGTATTATTTTACGGTTATCGGCTTGGGTATTTTCTTTACAATCCAGTCTATCCAGAAAAGAAGATACACAATTTCTACAAAGAAATTGAAAGCAGGAGCATACAGCTCAACAATGATTGTAATTGTAACTGTTGCAGCAGTTTTCTTTAATTTAATGGTAAATGAATTGCCGGACAGTGTACAGAGCATTGATATGACAAGTAATAAATTGTATTCTATCACTCAGGATACAGAAGACTTCTTAGCACAGCTTTCAGAAGATATCACCATTTATGTGTTAGCTTCTGAAACAAATCATGATACTAATGTGGAAAAAACATTGAATAAATATCAGGAAATAAGCAGTCACATCAAAGTAGAATATAAAGATCCAAGTGTATATCCGGCATTTGCATCCAGCTACTCTGACAGCAGCGTTTCTTCCGGAAGTCTTATTGTAGAAGGAAGCAAACGTTCTAAAGTACTTGATTATAATGAGTTATACCAGACAGAGTTTGATTATAGTACTTATCAGAGCACGGTAACAGGTTATGACGTAGAAGGCCAGGTAACAAGCGCATTATCTTATGTTACAGGTGATAATAATACAAAGATTTATGCCATTACAGGTCATGGTGAAGCTGATGTACCAGAAAGCTTTACAGGTTCTTTGACAAAAGCAAATGTAGAGGTAGAAAGTCTTAACTTAATTAGTGAAGAAAGTATACCAGAAGATGCTCAGGCGATTTTGATTATGTCACCTCAGAGTGATTATTCTACTGAGGATGCTCAGAAAATAAAAGATTATTTAAACAATGGTGGTAATGCATTGGTTACCGTAGGCTGGGTAGAAGGCTCCATGGATAATTTCAAAGGAATCTTAGCAGAATATGGTCTGAATGTAGGTACAGAAGTGGTTATGGAAACAAGCGCAGGAAACTATGCACAGAATAATCCATTTTACTTATTGCCAACAATTTCTTCTACAGAAATTACCAGCACAGTATCAGGAAATTATTATATCTTCGCGCCATATTCTGTAGGAATTACAGTAAATAGTGAAGACGAAAACAACAATATTACCACATTGCTCAGCACCAGTGAATCATCTTATGGAAAAGTAGATATTCAGAATGCATCTTCTTATGAAAAAGAAGAAGGCGATGTGGACGGTCCATTCTATTTAGGTGCAAGCTCTGAAAGAACAATAGATGACAAAACAAGTACAGTAATTGTTTATTCGTGTGACAGTATATTTACAGATGAAGCAGATAGCATAGTGTCAGGAGCCAACAAAGAACTGTTTAAATCCAGTGTGAACAGTATTGTTACAGCAGACGTAAGTGTATCTATTCCGGTAAAAGAATATGCAGCTTCTTATTTGACAGTTCCGCAGCTTCAGATAGTAACCATCGGTTTAATTACAGTTTTAGTAATTCCGCTTGTATTGCTGATAGCAGGTATTGTGATTACTGTAAGGAGGCGTAAAAAATAATGAAAAAGAAACAAATGATTGTAGGAATCGTATTACTTATTCTGTGTGTTGGCGGATATTTCGGAGTGAAAGCTTACAATGCTCATCAGGAAAAGAAGCAGGAAGCAGAAGCTATGAAGCCGGTTGACATTGCAGTTAGTGATATTATAGGATTTTCCTATGTAAATGATGATAGTGTCTTAGAATTTGTAAAAGAAGGAGAAGAATGGATTTATTCAGGTGATACTTCTCTGGATATGGATGAAGCAAGCATTGAAGAAATGCTGGCAACAGTATGTGATATTACTTCCACAGAAAAAATCACAGCAGAAAATTTAAGTGATTACGGTTTTGACGAACCAACCAATACAATTACATTAGATACAGCCAATGGAACAACAACAGTAAAGCTTGGTATGTACAACGAAATGGTTTCCAAGTACTACCTTTCCATCAATGATTCCACAGAACTGTATCTGATTGGCTCAGAAATTATATCAGGTTTCGATAAGAGTGTAGAAGATTTAGAAGCAGAGGAAGAAGTGACAGCAGATACACCGGAAGAAACAACGGAAGACTAAAATATTGTGCAATGGCTCTGACGGGATGTTGGAGCCATTTTCACGTGGAGTCATTAAAAAAATCATAGAAATGCTTGATAAATTTTATCGCCGAAAGTCACTTCAAATTAGTGGTTGCCAGTCACAGCCTCATCGAATCCCAGAAGGTTCCCGGACTGTTTTGGTCTGTCTGGGAACCTTCTGGGATTCGATGAGGCGTCCTGTTGCCAATAAATTGAACCCCTTTCCCATAAAAATTTACCAAGATTTCTTGACCTTTATAGCACGAAGTGATACTATTTAGAGTAAAGTGCAAACAAACATACTGCTGTGTAAACAGCGAAAATCAATAAAAATTACGAGGTGTGAAAAATGAAAAACAGTTTTGATGAATTAGTAGCAAAAGTATCAGAATGTGAAATGAAGAAAGTGGCAGTAGCAGTAGCTCAGGATTCCGAAGTATTGGAAGCAGTTCGCGAAGCGAAAAAGAGAAATATTGCGGATGCTATTTTAGTTGGTGATGAAGCAAAGATTAAAGAAGTTGCAGCATCTATCGATATGGACTTGACAGGATTTGAAATCATCGACGAACCTGATATGATTGAAGCTTCTTTAAAAGCTGTTAAGCTTGTTCATGACGGCGTAGCAGACATGTATATGAAAGGTTTAATTGATACCAAAAACTTCTTAAAGAGTGTATTAAACAAAGAAGTTGGTTTAAGAACAGGTAGTGCATTATCTCATGTATGTGTATTTGAAGTAAAAGGTGTAGATCACTTGTTATTCCTGACAGACGTTGCATTCATGACATACCCAACTTTAGAAGAAAAAATACAGATTATTGAAAATACAATTCCGGTAGCACAGGCTTGTGGAATCGAATGTCCAAAGATTGCACCACTTGCAGCAGTGGAAGTAGTAAATCCTAAGATGCCTGTAACTGTAGAAGCAGAAGAACTTACAAAAATGTGCGAAGAAGGCAAGATTAAAAACTGTATTATTGATGGACCATTATCTCTTGACCTTGCAATCGATCCGGAAGCAGCAAAACATAAAGGTGCAACAGACAGAAAGATTCAGGGAGATGCAGACATTCTGTTATTCCCAGATATTCATGCCGGAAACCTTGTATACAAAGCATTGGTTCATACAGCAGAAGTAAAGAACGGATGTATTTTAACAGGAACAAAAGCTCCGGTTATCTTAACTTCACGTTCAGATACATTTGAAACAAAGGTAAATTCCATTGCACTTGCAGCAGTAGTAGCTGAAACAATGAATAAATAAAACTAGATATAATAAGGAGGTAGACTATGTCTATTAAGAGTTTGATTATCAACCCAGGTTCCACTTCAACAAAAATTGGGGTATTTGAAGACGAAACACTTTTATTTGATGAAACACTTCGTCATTCTACAGAAGAAATTGCAAAATACGCAACAATCGTTGACCAGAAAGATTTCCGTAAGGAAGTTATCTTAAACGTATTAAAGGAAAAGAACTTTGATATTAAAGAGTTAGGCGTTGTTGTAGGACGTGGTGGTCTTTTAAAACCAATTTTAAGTGGTACATACGAAGTAACAGAAGATTTATTACATGACTTAAATATTGGTGTACAGGGACAGCATGCATCTAACCTTGGCGGTATCTTAGCAAAAGAAATCGCAGATGAAGTAGGTGTTCCATCATACATTGTAGACCCTGTATGTGTAGACGAATTATCACCAGTAGCAAGAATTTCAGGACATCCTGAACTTCCTAGAACAAGTATTTTCCATGCGTTAAATCAGAAAGCAGTTGCAAAACGTTATGCAAAAGAACATGGAAAGAAATACGAAGATTTAAATTTAATCGTAGTACATATGGGTGGCGGTGTATCCGTTGGTGCTCATGAAAATGGTAAAGTAGTAGATGTTGCCAACGCTTTAGATGGTGATGGAGCATTCTCACCGGAAAGAGCAGGTTCCGTACCTCCAGGAGCATTAATTAAAATGTGCTTCAGTGGAAAATATACAGAAAAAGAAGTTTATAAGAAATTAGTAGGTAACGGTGGAACAAATGCATATCTTGGAACAAACGACATGCGTGATGTAATTGCCGGAGCAAACGAAGGAAAAGAAGAATATCAGTTAATCTTTGATGCATTTATTTACCAGATGGCAAAACAGATTGGTGCAGCAGCTACTGTATTAAAAGGAAAAGTAGACCAGGTAGTTGTAACAGGTGGTATTGCTTACAGTGATTTAGTAGTAAATGCGATTAAAGAAAGAGCAGGATTTGTAGGAGAATTTACAGTATATCCTGGAGAAGATGAACTGTTAGCATTGGCACAGGGTGCACTTCGTGTATTGAATGGCGAAGAAGAAGTAATGAAATACTAATTGATAAAACTGAAATGTAATACAAAGGACGATAGACCTGCTGAAAATTAGCAGGTCTGTCTTTCGTTAGGGAAATGAAAGGGCAGATATGATAAAATTAGAGCAAGAAAGCAGAGATTTTTACAAAAAGGTATTTGCGCTGGTAATACCAATGGCGTTGCAGAATCTGATAAATACAGGAATCACCACTGCTGATGTAGTTATGCTTGGAAAAGTGGGAGAAGATGTATTATCCGGTTCCTCTCTGGCAGGACAGATTCAGTTTATCTTAAATCTGATATTCTTTGGAATCACTTCCGGGGCAACGGTATTAACTGCCCAGTACTGGGGAAAAGGCGATAAACGTACCATTGAGAAAGTATTGGGAATTGCCCTTAGGGTATCTTTGATAGTAGCGGCTCTTTTTACGGTAGTTACGCTATGCTTTCCGACCCAGCTAATGCATATTTTTACCACAGAGCCACAAGTGATTGCTGAGGGTGCAAAATACTTGAAAATTGTGGCATATACATACCTTCTTATGGGCATTACGGTGGTGTATCTGAACATTATGCGAAGTGTGGAGCGCGTGGTGATTTCCACCATCGTCTATCTTGTTTCCATGTTGATAAACATTGTGTTTAATGCAATCTTTATCTTTGGTTTACTGGGCTTCCCTGTCATGGGAATTGAAGGTGCAGCTTTAGCCACCTTGCTTGCAAGATTTGTGGAGCTTGTGATTGTATTGTGCTATGCAAAATGGAAAAATAAAGACATTCGCATACATGTCAGTGATATCTGGGGAAAGAATCCGGAGTTGTTTCAGGATTTCTTGAAATATTCTTTACCGGTTATTATCAATGAACTAATCTGGGGTGCAGGGTTCTCGGCCAATGCTGCGATTATTGGACATTTGAACAATTCAGCAGTGGCGGCGAATTCGGTAGCACAGGTTACCAGAAATCTGGCAACCGTTATTGTGTTTGGAATTGCCAATGCCACCTCCATTATGTTGGGAAAAGTAATTGGAGAAAATAAACCAAAGCTTGCCGAAAAGTATGCTAAACGTTTTATTTTCCTTTCCATAATTTTCGGAATTATGGGAGCAGGTGTGATTATATTGGCAAGACCGTTTGTGATTTCAAACCTTAGCGCATCCGAGCGTTCCGCAGAATATATGAGTTTTATGCTCCTTTGTATGGCAATATATGTGATAGCACAGGCGATTAACACGACTTTAATTGTAGGTGTATTCCGTGCCGGCGGAGATACCAGAATCGGATTGTTTATTGATGCAGGAACTATGTGGTGCGGTTCCATATTGTTTGGAGCATTGGCTGCCTTTGTATTTAAAGCACCGGTGGAAGTTGTATATTTAATATTATTATGTGACGAATTGCTTAAGCTGCCATTTAGCTTTGGAAGATATTTTCAGAAAAAATGGCTGAAAAATGTAACGCGATAAAGTAAATAGGAGTAAGTATGGAAAGAAAAGAAATGTTATCAGTAATTCCAATTAAGAATCCGGAAGTGTCATGGGATGAGAATAAAGCAGGGCGGATTCGAATTAAGGTGGAAAGAAAAGATTTGCTTTATACCATTATGAAAAAAATAACCGGAAGGGTGCGAATTGACAGAATACCGTTAGACAGATATGGCAGCTTTATCTGGAGAAATATTGATGGAAAACATACCATTGAGGAAATAAAAGATTTACTTCAGGAACAAGAGGAAGAAGAAATTGAACATTTGGAAGAAAGAGTATTTCACTATTTCGAAGCGTTAAAACAGCATCAGTTTGTTGTGTATTAAGAAAAGTGTGGTGGTGATGAACAAAGAATGTTTGTCACCACCACACTTTTTTTAGAACCGAAAATCTATCTGTTTCATTCTACGGATATAATTCGCCAATACGTGTAATTGCCACATAAATCCCTGAAATTTCGTACCAGGTAGGATAATCTACCACGCCGGTAACCGGAAGCCCGAAAATACGCTGGAAAGCCCTTACAGCCTCTGCTGTTGCCGGACCGTAAATACCATCGGCGGATACGGTTGGAATGGCAGTATAAGTCTGAGCAATGCGATTTAACTGTTCTTGTAATTGACGCACTTTATTTCCACTGGTACCAATACTTAAATCATAGCCGGGCCAAGAGGCAGGAATACCGGAAATTTGTTCTGCCGTGTTGATATACATATCATCTCCGTAAAAGTAGCGAATAATATCAATAGGTGTATACCCCTGGTCACCTAGATACTTGCTGCCCCACTGGGTCATCCAGCCACGGTCAAGACATTGTACCTGCTGACCGTCGCAGTACTGGGTAAGAATTGGCTGCTTTACGTTAGGACGGGATAAATAGTGGGCAAAAATATCATCTACAATATAAGAGATATTTTCAAACACGTTTCTTCCACGAATCCATTTATGGTCATAAGCAGTAGAAGATGTGATGGTAAAGTCATAACCTTTGTTTCTATACCACTCGGTATACACTCTGTTTAAGGTAAAAGAAAGTATGGCAAGCACATTGGCACGGATGGTAGAACTGGACCAGGTAGCATAAATCTCGCTGCTGGCAACATTTTTGATATAATCCTTGAAACGGACATAATAATCCATGGCAGAAGTATCGTTAGGTGGTCCATCATGTACTACCACATATTCAGGGATGACGACACGGCTAAGAACAATTTCGCCGCTTTCGTTTGTAGGTTTGATTTCGTCTTCCGGGATTTTTGGAGGATATTCCGCATACAATGTATGTGGACCAATGACAATGTGTTCTTCGTTTTCGCTTGTTTCTTCCCTAGGCGTTAAAACCACGTTCTGAATTGCCTGTTCGTTTGGCAAAAGTTCAATTCCACTGATGTTAACCGGTTCATATCCTTCTGCGGTTACTTCAATGGTGTATTCAGCATAGGGCTGATTTTGCCCCGGTTCCATGCTATACTCTAATGGCGGAGTGTCAAGAAGAACTTCTTCCGTCTGACCGGAAACATCAGAAGAAAGGGTTTCCAGTATAGAATCTGGCTGTCCGGTATAAGAAAGACGTATGGTTGCTCCTTCAATAGGAATTTCACCTGTTTCAGAGCGGATATTAATCAGCAGATGACCTTGATCTACATGATTTTCGATATCCTGCTGCATATATAATCTGGACATAAAATAGAAATACCTCATGTATTTTAAGTTAATAAAATATATGAGGTAAAGAAGAAGATTATGATAAATGCATATTTTTAACATTACTTTTTAGTGCGTCGGCTATATTTACGTTATCATTTAACTTGGATGCGTACAAAAATCCGGTAATCAATATGGCAAGCACCCCGATACCAATAATAATGTAATTGCCGATTTTCTTTTTGGGAGCATCCACATATTCAAATTCATTGTTTCTATACTTCATAAAAAATCACCTTTCCCATTTGCTGTACATCATTTACAGATAAAAGTGTAACATTAAAATGTGAAAAAAGCTTTAAGGGCTGATGGAGAATTTCTTAAGATATTTGGAAGATTTGAGGATTTGTGGCAGGCGGGGGTGGCGGCAGAGATGGACAGCAAAGAGGTGCGGGGGTGGGAGGGCATACTGGCTGGGGCTTGGAACGGCTACGGGGGATAAGAAGTTCTAAGTGTCCCGAGGGAGGGGAGTGGCAAACAGTACGCAACCGGTGTGCATTCGCCATCCATGGCTCAGGCACACCTTTTCCGGACGTCCTGTCCGGAAATTGCTGCGTGTTGGACGGGACACTAAGAACTTCTAATCCCCCTTCGCAGTCCCAATCCCCAGTCAGTATGTCCTCCCACCCCGCACCTCTTTGCTGTCCATCTCTGCCGCATCGCAGGCCACAAACATCGGCAGTTTGCACTGCCTCGTTTTTAGGTACTTAGCAAGTTGGGCAAGGTTCTGGAACGAAAAACGGGTGGTGACTACCACCTCGTTTTGAAAAATTGTCGTTTCCTTGCTTATAATCCCAAAATTCGCCCCATTAGAGGTCGGCCGTACCAGTGATTGGCTGACATATTGGAGTTGGGGATGTGGGGGTGGGGACTGTGGAGGGAGGTTAGAAGTTCTTGGTATCCCTTCAAAACCTAGCAATTCCCGGACATGACGTCCGGGAAAGGAACACCTGAGCCATGGATGGCGAATGTGTTACGGTTGCGTCCTGTTCGCCACAACCTCACCAAGGGATACCCTAGAACTTCTTACCCTCCCGGAACCGTTCCCACCCCCACATCCCCAACTCCAATATGTCCTCCACTCCCTCGTCCGCCGCTCCCTAATCCCCGCGAATTTTCCCCTATAATATAGAAGAAACGTCACATTTTGATATAACTATAAAAAAACGGTTGAAAAAAGTATCGTAATGTGATAAAATTTTTACAATTTGAGCAAATATGAAAGGACAAAGGTGTACTACATGAAAGCTTTTCTGATACTTGAGGATGGAACTACATTTACAGGGACCAGTATTGGGTCTACAAAAGAAGTAATTAGTGAAATCGTTTTTAACACATCCATGACTGGGTATTTAGAGGTATTAACCGACCCATCTTATGCCGGACAGGCAGTTGTTATGACATATCCTTTAATTGGTAATTATGGTATTTGCCATGAAGATATGGAATCTTTAAAACCATGGCCGGACGGCTATATCGTACGTGAACTTTCAAGACTTCCAAGTAATTTCCGAAGCGAAGATACAATTCAGCATTTCTTAGAGGAAAATGATATTCCGGGAATTGCAGGGGTAGATACCAGAGCCCTTACAAAAATCTTAAGAGAAAAGGGTACCATGAATGGTATGATTACCACAAATGAAAACTACAATCTGGATGAAATTCTTCCAAAATTAAAAGAATATAAGACAGGCAATGTAGTAGAAAAGGTAACATGCGCAGAGAAAAAAGTAATCAAAGGGGACGGAAAGAAAGTAGCTTTGATGGACTTTGGAGCAAAGAATAATATTGCAAAGAGCTTAAACGAACGTGGATGCGAAGTTACCATTTATCCTGCTGGAACAAAAGCAGAAGAAATTATTGCAGCAAATCCGGACGGAATTATGCTTTCCAACGGTCCTGGAGATCCAAAGGATTGTGGAGCAATTATTGAAGAAATTAAAAAGCTGTACAATACAGAAATTCCTATCTTTGCTATTTGTTTAGGACATCAGTTGATGGCTTTGGCAAATGGTGCAGATACACATAAGATGAAATACGGACATCGTGGTGGAAACCATCCGGTTAAGGATTTGGAAACCAACAGAGTGTATATTTCATCTCAGAACCATGGTTATGTGGTTGATATGGACAAGATGGATCCAAACGTGGCAGAAGTAAGCTTTGTAAACGTAAATGATGGAACCGTAGAAGGATTAAAATACAAGAACAAAAATATTTTTACCGTACAGTTCCACCCGGAAGCTTGCCCTGGACCACAGGATAGTGCGTTTCTTTTTGACAGATTTATGAAGATGATGGAGGTAACGGAATAATGCCTAAAAATCCTAATATTAAAAAAGTATTGGTTATTGGTTCTGGTCCAATCGTAATTGGTCAGGCAGCAGAATTCGATTATGCAGGAACACAGGCTTGCCGTTCCTTAAAAGAAGAAGGAATTGAAGTAGTCTTAGTAAACTCCAATCCTGCAACAATCATGACAGATAAAGATATTGCAGATAAGGTATATATCGAGCCATTAACAGCAAAAGTGTTAGAGCAGTTGATTATTAAAGAACAGCCGGACAGTGTTTTACCAACTCTTGGTGGACAGGCTGCCTTAAACCTTGCAATGGAATTAGATGAATCCGGTTTCTTAAAAGAACACAATGTAAAATTGATTGGTACCACACCGGAAACAATCAAAAAAGCAGAAGACCGTGAAATGTTCAAAGAAACCATGGAAAAAATTGGTGAGCCGTGTGCGCCATCAGAAATCGTTCACACAGTGGAAGCTGGTATCGAATTTACGAACAAAATCGGTTACCCGGTAGTACTTCGTCCTGCTTACACATTAGGTGGTAGCGGTGGTGGTATCGCTCACAACGAAGAAGAATTGATTAATATTTTATCAAACGGACTTCGTTTAAGCCGTGTTGGACAGGTATTGGTAGAACGTTGCATCGCTGGATGGAAAGAAATCGAATACGAAGTAATGCGTGACAGCAACGGAAACTGCATCACTGTATGTAACATGGAAAATATCGACCCTGTTGGTGTACATACAGGGGATAGTATCGTTGTGGCACCATCTCAGACATTAGGTGACAAGGAATACCAGATGTTGAGAAGTTCTGCACTTAACATTATCAGCGAATTAAATATTACAGGTGGATGTAACGTACAGTACGCATTACACCCAACTACCTTCGAATACTGTGTAATCGAAGTTAACCCTCGTGTAAGCCGTTCTTCTGCGCTTGCTTCTAAGGCAACAGGTTACCCGATTGCTAAGGTTGCAGCTAAGATTGCTTTAGGCTATACATTGGATGAAATTAAAAATGCAATCACAGGAAAGACATATGCAAGCTTCGAGCCTACATTGGACTACTGTGTTGTTAAGATTCCACGTCTTCCATTTGATAAATTTATCATGGCAAAACGTACACTTACTACACAGATGAAAGCTACCGGAGAAGTTATGAGTATCTGTACAAACTTCGAAGGTGCATTGATGAAAGCACTTCGTTCCTTGGAACAGCACGTAGACAGCTTGATGTCTTATGACTTTAGTGATTTAGACAACGCACAGTTAGAAGAAGCACTTCACAGAGTAGATGACAGACGTATCTTTGTTATCGCAGAAGCTTTAAGACGTGGCGTTTCTTACGATAAAATCAACGAAATCACTAAGATTGACAAATGGTTTATTGACAAATTTGCAATCTTAGTTGAAATGGAAAATAAATTACGCAGAGAACCTTTAACTAAGGAACTTCTTGCAGAAGCTAAGAGAATTGAATTCCCTGACAGTGTTATCGCAAAACTGACAGGAAAAGAAGAAGCACAGATTAAAGCATTGAGAGATGAAGCTGGAATTAAGGCTGCATTTAAGATGGTTGATACTTGTGCTGCGGAATTTGAAGCAACTACACCTTACTACTATTCCTGCTTTGGCAGTGAAAACGAAGTAGTGGAAACAAGAGATAAGAAGAAAGTTCTTGTACTTGGTTCCGGTCCGATCCGTATCGGACAGGGTATCGAATTTGACTATTGTTCCGTACATTCTACCTGGGCATTCAAAGAAGAAGGATGGGAAACAATTATTGTTAACAACAATCCGGAAACAGTAAGTACAGACTTTGATATCGCAGATAAGCTGTATTTCGAACCATTGACTGCAGAAGATGTAGAAAGCATTGTAGAAATCGAAAAACCAGACGGAGCGGTAGTACAGTTTGGTGGACAGACAGCTATCAAATTAACAGAAGCGTTGATGAAGATGGGCGTTCCAATCCTTGGAACATCTGCTGAAAACGTAGATGCGGCAGAAGACCGTGAAATCTTCGACCAGATTCTGGAAGACTGCTGTATTCCAAGACCGGCAGGTCATACAGTATACACAGCAGAAGAAGCAAAAGCTGCAGCAAACGAATTAGGCTATCCGGTATTAGTAAGACCATCTTACGTACTTGGTGGACAGGGTATGCAGATTGCTATTTCTGATGATGATATTGACGAATTTATCGGAATCATCAACAGAATTGCTCAGGAACATCCAATCTTGGTTGATAAATACTTAGTTGGTAAAGAAATCGAAGTAGATGCTGTATGTGACGGAGAAGACATTTTGATTCCGGGTATCATGGAACATATTGAAAGAGCCGGAGTTCACTCAGGTGACAGTATTTCCGTATATCCTGCACAGTCACTGACAGAAAAACAGAAAAAGATTATCGTGGAATATACAAGAAAATTAGCAAAAGCATTGCATGTAATCGGTTTGATTAACATTCAGTTTATCGCTTTTGGTGAAGAAATTTACGTAATCGAAGTAAATCCACGTTCCAGCCGTACAGTACCATATATTTCCAAGGTAACAGGTATTCCAATCGTAAAACTTGCAACAAAAGTAATCATTGGAAATACAATCAAGGGCTTAGGCTATACACCGGGCTTACAGAAAGAAGCAGATTATATTGCAATTAAGATGCCGGTATTCTCCTTTGAAAAACTTCGTGGAGCAGATATCAGCCTTGGACCTGAAATGAAATCTACCGGTGAAGTTCTTGGTATTGCTACAACATTTGAAGAAGCATTGTACAAAGCATTCTTAGGTTCAGGATTCAGTCTGCCAAAACATAAGCAGATGATTATCACTGTAAAAGATGCAGATAAATTAGAAGTAGTAGATATTGCAAAACGTTTTGAAGCGTTAGGATACAAGATTTATGCAACAAAGAGTACTGCAAGAGTATTAAATGAAAATGGCGTAAAAGCATCCAAGGTAAATAAGATTGAACAGGAATCTCCAAACCTTATGGACTTAATCTTAGGACATAAGATTGACTTGGTTATCGATACACCAACCAATGGTCGTGATAAGAGCAGAGATGGCTTCCTGATTCGTAGAAATGCGATTGAAACAGGTGTGAATGTACTTACCAGCTTAGATACAGCAGATGCGTTGGTAACAAGTATGGAAACAGCAGACCAGCAGCATTTAACCTTAATTGATATTGCAACTGTAAAAAATGTATAAATATACAAGTTCGTAAGAACTGATTGCTGAAAGAATATCTCTTTTTGGGATATTCTTTCGTGCTGTTCATAACAGTGAAGAACTGTGAAAACAGTGGTTTCATTGGGTGAAAATAAGGGGCGGTCAGGGAATAGAAACAAAAAGATGCACATATAATAAAAAGGGTTACACAGGAAAAGGAGATACACACATGAAAAATTTACTGATTGCACAGTCAGGCGGTCCAACTGCAGCTATTAATGCAACGGTGGCAGGAATTGTTACCGGAGCAGGAGCCAGTGGGAAAATTGACAAAATTTATGGAGCTGTAAACGGTATTAAAGGTGTTTTAGAGGAAAAGTTTGTTTCTTTAAACTCTGTGTTAAAAGATATGGGTTGTATTGAACTTTTATGTCATACACCGGCAGCAGCATTGGGTTCCTGTCGTTTTAAACTTGACAGCTTAGAAGAAAATGACGAACAGTACCGTAAAATCGTGGAAGTGCTGCGAAAATATGAAATCGGATATTTTATCTATATCGGTGGAAATGATTCTATGGATACGGTAGATAAATTATCACGCTATTGCATTATGCATGATATTGATGATATCAAAGTGGTGGGTGCTCCGAAAACCATCGATAATGACTTGACTGCAACAGACCATTGCCCGGGATTCGGTTCTGCTGCAAAATACATTGCAACTACGTTCTGTGAACTGGAAAGAGATTGTAATGTATACGATATGCCTGCTGTTACCATCGTGGAAGTTATGGGAAGAAATGCAGGCTGGCTTACAGCGGCCTCAGCACTTTCCAGATTAAATGGCGCAGAAGGTCCAAGTCTGATCTACCTTTGCGAGAGAGAATTTGATATAGATAAATTTATCGAAGACGTGAAAGGAAAATTAGAAACAAGACCTGCGATTCTGGTGGCGGTCAGTGAAGGTGTTAAAGATAAGAATGGCGTATACATTTCAGAAAGCCAGCAAAGCGGAGCGGTAGACGTGTTTGGACACAGTTATATAGCAGGGGCTGCAAGAGTGTTGGAACAGGCTGTAAGAGAGCGTATTGGCTGTAAAGTGCGTTCCATAGAGTTGAACCTGATGCAGAGATGTGCCAGCCATGTTGCCAGTGCTACAGATATTGCAGAATCTAAAATGTTGGGAATCCATGCATTCCAGTGTGCAGTAGAAGGTATGACTGGAGTTATGGCGGCTATCATTCGTACCAGCTCTAATCCATATGAAGTAATCTTTAGACGGGTACGAGTATCGGAAGTTGCCAATAAGGAAAAAACAGTACCGGTGGAATGGATTAACGAAGAAGGAAATGATATTACCGAAGAAATGATGGAATATTTGACACCATTGATTCAGGGAGAAGTTCATTCTGTTTTTGAAAACGGTATTCCGAAACATATTACACTCTATTAAGTTAATAAAATATCAAAAGATAAGGCTTTGTATTACAAAAGTATTACAAAGCCTTTAATTTTTATTTAAAACGACGAAAAAACTGGTTAAAAAATGGGAAATTATGCACATTTTAGACAAAAAAGCTTTATTTTTATGCAAAAGAATGGTATTATATATTTGTAAGAAAGAGCGAATTGAGTTAACAACTGAGGGGTCGGGTTAACAAACAATTAATAAGGGAATTTTTGAGGAAGGAGGATTACTATGGGACATGATGTGGTTCGAGGATATGTAAATATGCAGAGTGGGGAACAGCAGAGCTTTTACTTCCGTAATACAGACGGAAACATTGCAAGTTTTATAGCAAAAAATGCCGGTGAGGATAATCGAATTGCAGTTGAAAACATTTTTGGAAGAACAATTATTAAAACGGTAGGTTTAGATGGTGCATTTGATGGAGTTCAGTCAGCTATCAAAAGAGTGGGGGCAGAACTGGAGTTAATCAAAAGCGGTGCCAAAGAAGCAGATGAGCTGGAATGTTATGAAATTGCCAGCATTATCGGATACGATGGCATGTGCGAACACTTTAACTAAAATAGATATGAAACATTGTGAAATCAGCAATGGCAGAAACTAGGGGGGTCTGTCGTTGCTTTTTTTTTATAATCGTTGTATAATGGAGAAATGCGAATAATAAAGCTTCGAGCAATGCACTAGGAGGAAATATGGAAAAGATAATTGATATAATTACAAAAGAAGCGGCAAAAGCCTTTTCTGACTGTGGATACGAAGAAAAATACGGTATGATATCCGTATCAAATCGACCGGACTTATGTGAATACCAGTGTAATGGTGCGATGGCAGCAGCAAAAGCCTACAAAAAAGCACCGATTATGATTGCCAATGAAGTGGTGGAAAAATTAAAAGATAAAGAAATATTTTCCATGGTAGAAGCAGTAATGCCGGGATTTATTAACATAAAGCTTTCTATGGAGTTTCTGAAGAAATACATGAACGATATGCTTAACACAGAAAATCAGGGCTGTGAAAAGGCAAAGGAAGCTAAAACCATTATGATTGACTACGGCGGACCAAATGTGGCAAAACCATTGCATGTAGGACATTTACGTTCTGCGATTATTGGTGAAAGTTTGAAGCGTATGGGACGTTTTATGGGACATAAAGTAATCGGTGATGTACATTTAGGGGACTGGGGTCTTCAGATGGGACTGATTATTACAGAGATGAAGAAACGTCAGCCGGAATTGGTATACTTTGATGAAAGCTATACCGGCGAATATCCGACAGAAGCACCATTTACCATCAGTGAACTGGAAGAAATTTATCCGGCAGCAAGTGCATATTCCAAAGAACATCCGGAATATAAAGAAGAAGCTATGCAGGCAACTTACCTTTTACAGCATGGCAACAGAGGCTACCAGGCATTATGGAATCATATTCTGGAAGTGTCTGTAAACGATTTAAAGAAGAATTATGAAAAATTAAATGTAGAATTTGATTTGTGGAAGAAAGAATCCGATGCACAGCCATATATTCCTGAAATGGTGCAGTATATGAAGGATAACGGCTACGCATATTTAAGTGACGGTGCGTTGGTAGTAGATGTAAAAGAAGAAAAGGATACGAAGGAGATTCCACCATGTATGATTTTGAAGTCTGATGGTGCATCTCTTTACAATACTACGGACTTGGCAACTATTGTGGAACGTATGAAACTGTTCCATCCGGATGAAATTATTTACGTGGTAGATAAGCGCCAGGAACTTTATTTTGAACAGGTATTCCGTTGCGCAAGAAAGACGAAATTAGTGGAAGAAGACACATCCTTACGTTTCTTGGGATTCGGAACTATGAATGGCAAAGATGGTAAGCCTTTTAAAACCCGTGCAGGCGGTGTAATGCGTTTGGAACACTTAATCGGTGAAATTAATGAAGAAATGTTCCAGAAGATTACACAGAACCATGAAGTGGAAGAAAATGAAGCGAAAGATACAGCCAAGATTGTAGGGCTTTCCGCAATTAAATATGGCGATTTGTCCAATCAGGCATCCAAGGATTATGTTTTTGACGTAGACAGATTCACTTCCTTTGAAGGAAATACAGGTCCATACATTTTATATACGATTGTGCGTATTAAATCTATCCTGAACAAATACAAAGAGCAGGGTGGCAGCTTAGAAGGCTTACAGGCAGTAAAACTGGAAGAAAGCAATGAAAGTGCAAAATCACTTGTGCTGGAGGCAGCAAGATTTAACGGTGTAATTGAAAATGCTTTTGCAGAATTGGCACCACACAAGGTTTGTTCTTACATTTATAACCTTGCCAACACATTTAACCATTTTTACCATGAAACTAAGATTCTTGCAGAAGAAGATAACGAGAAAAAAGAAAGCTATATTGCATTGTTGTTATTGACCGAACAAATTTTGGAAACATCCATCGATGTACTGGGATTTGAAGCGGCAGAAAGAATGTAATATGAGTGTTGTAATTATCAGTGGGGGCAGACTGGAACAGTCTGCCCTGCCCTTTTTGAAAGAAAAACAAGCGGTAATTGCGGTGGATGGCGGCTTGGAATTTTGTTATCATAATCACATCTCAGTAGATTATGTGGTGGGAGATTTTGATACAATTAAGCTTGATATACTTGCTTATTATCAAAAAGAGGGAAAAGCACAAATTAAGGCTTATGAGCCGGAAAAGGATATGACAGACACCAAAGCGGCTTTGGAGCTGGCGGTTCGGCTTGCTAAGGAAAAACGTGGCTTATTGAACCAGAAAGAAACAACAAAAGATACAGAAATAATTCTGCTTGGAGGAATAGGAAGCAGAATGGATCATACAATGGCAAATATAGGATGTATCCGATATGCTTTAGAGCAGGATGTTTCTATGAAGGTGATAGATGGCAATAACTGCATCTACGGATATAACCATTCTTTTGTTATAGAGAAAAAAGAATTGGTTTATCATAAATACCTGTCACTGATGGCTCTGGGAGGAGAGGTGAAGAATCTTAGTATTCGAGGGCTGAAGTATGAGGTGGAGAATGTAAAGCTTCCGGTATTAAGTGACTGGGGCGTGAGCAATGAATTGCTGGAAGAAAGGGCAGAAATAACTTTTTCGGAAGGGATTTTATTGGTAATTGAATCAAGGGATTAGGAGGAAGATATGAGGAAAGATAATGTTTTTTTGGCTATTTGGCGTTGCCTGTATCCATTGCTTATTCATTTTGGGGTGACATGCATACTGAGTTTTGGGTATGTGTTTGCCTTCAGTTTTTGGATAGGATTTAAAAATGCAGGAAATGTGAATGTTATGGATGTCACGCAACAGGTGTTGAACAGTTATACACAACATGCATTGTATATGCTGTTAATTGCATCGGCTATTTGTATACCGGTATTTGCGCTGCTGTGCAGAGCTGACCGAAAGAAAGAGCAGGGTGTAAGAAAAATAGAAACCTCAAAGATGGCGTGGGGATTGTTGGTAATATTGGCAGTGTCAGTGTGCGTTTCGCTGAATTTGCTGATCGGTATGAGTGGATTGGAGAAATTGTCAAAAACCTATCAAGAAGTGGCAAATACCTTGTATTCTGGTGGAATTATACTGGAACTTGTTACGGTAGGTGTGTTAGGGCCGATTTGTGAAGAATTGGTTTTCCGTGGATTGATGTTTCAGAGATTGTGCGGATATGTGAAACCGATGATAGCGGTGGGAATATCAGCGTTAATGTTTGGTATATATCATGGAAATATTGTACAGGGAGTGTATGCGTTCATTTTGGGAATTGTTATGGCACTTTGCTGCAGATATTTTGGAACGGTATGGGCACCGATTGTAATTCATGTGGTGGCAAATATTACTTCCGTATGCATTACAGAGATTCCAATAATTAGTAATATGATGGAAAAAACAGGTGTTATAATTGTAGCTACAATTACGACAACTATCGTTTGGATAGCGATTATGGCATTTTTGATGAAAAAAAATTTCAAAGAAAAATTGGCATAAAGAAGAAAAAAAGGAAACAACTTCCGTTGTTTCCTTTTTTATTTGCCATAATTGACGCACAAATCATGTATAAAAATTAAATTGTCAAATAATCAGACAACTCTGCGAAAAAAGGTGTTTACATTCGGAAAAGAAAGTAGTATATTGAAAAAGAACAAGACATAAGCGAAAGCACAATGAAAGGAAGGAATGCAGAGTGAGTAAAGAAATTTCTAAGGTAACACAGCCGTCATTGTACAGCGAAAGATTTGAACATGATAACTGTGGTATCGGTGCAGTAGTTAATATTAAAGGTATCAAAACTCATCAGACCGTGGAAAACGCTTTAAAAATTGTTGAGAATTTAGAGCATAGAGCAGGTAAAGATGCAGAAGGTAAGACAGGTGACGGTGTAGGTATCCTGTTACAGATTTCTCATAAATTTTTCTCGAAAGCAGCCAAAGAGGCTGGGATCCAGTTAGGTGGAGAAAGAGATTACGGCGTAGGTATGTTTTTCTTCCCGCAGGATGAATTAAAGAGAAGACAGGCAATGAAAATGTTTGAAATCATTGTCAACAAAGAGGGAATGGAATTTCTGGGATGGAGAAATGTTCCTACAGAACCAACCATTCTTGGACAGAAAGCAATTGACTGTATGCCATGCATTATGCAGGGATTTATAAAACGTCCGGCGGATGTGGAACAGGGAATTGACTTCGACCGTAAGCTTTATATTGTAAGACGTATATTTGAACAGAGTATAGATGAAACTTACGTAGCATCCTTATCAAGCAGGACTATCGTATACAAAGGTATGTTCTTAGTGGATCAGTTACGTTTGTTCTTTTTGGATTTGCAGAATCCGGATTATGAATCTGCAATCGCAACCGTACATTCCCGTTTCAGTACAAACACAAACCCAAGTTGGGAACGTGCTCATCCAAACCGTTTTATTGTACACAATGGTGAAATCAATACCATTCAGGGGAATGCAGATAAGATGTTAGCTCGTGAAGAAACAATGGAATCCAGTAAGCTTCAGGGTGAACTTCATAAAGTACTTCCGGTAGTAAATGTAGCAGGTTCCGATTCTGCCATGTTAGATAACACATTGGAATTCCTTGTTATGTCAGGAATGGACTTACCATTGGCAGTTATGATTACAATTCCGGAGCCATGGGAAAATAATAAAAATATGGACCAGAAGAAACGTGACTTCTATCAGTATTATGCAACTATGATGGAGCCATGGGACGGTCCGGCATCTATCCTTTTCAGCGATGGAGATATTATGGGGGCTGTATTGGATAGAAATGGTCTTCGTCCATCCCGTTACTACATTACAGAAGATGATTATTTAATCCTTTCTTCTGAAGTTGGTGTTATGGATGTGGATCAGACGAAGGTAGTAGTGAAAGAAAGACTTCGTCCGGGTAAAATGCTTTTAGTAGATACTGTGAAAGGTGAAGTTATCGATGATGAAACCATCAAGTCAAGATATGCGGAAAGCCAGCCATACGGTGAATGGTTAGACCGTAACCTTGTAAAGTTACAGGATTTAAAGATTCCAAATCAGCCGGTACCGGAGCTGACAGCGGAACAGCGTGCAAGATTACAGAAAACCTTTGGTTACACTTACGAAGAATATAAGAGTTCTATTTTACCAATGGCTTTAAACGGTTCAGAATCCATTGCAGCCATGGGTGTAGATACAGCGTTACCTGCATTATCAGGAAATCATCAGCCATTATTCAACTACTTTAAGCAGTTGTTTGCGCAGGTTACAAACCCGCCGATTGATGCCATTCGTGAAGAAGTAGTTACTTCTACCAGCATTTACATTGGAGAAGATGGCAACTTGTTGGAAGATAAGGCAGAAAACTGCCATGTATTAAAAGTAAAGAATCCGATTCTTACCAATACAGATGTATTAAAGATTAAGAACTTAAATGTACCGGGATTGAAAGTTGAAGTGATTCCGATTACGTATTATAAAAATACTAGCTTGGAAAAGGCTATCGACCGTTTGTATGTAGAAGTGGATAGAGCTCACAGAGAAGGTGCAAATATCCTGATTCTTTCGGATAGAGATGTGGAAGAAAACCATGTACCAATTCCATCTTTATTAGCAGTATCCGCAGTACATCAGCATTTAGTTCGCACCAAAAAGAGAACCAGCGTTGCTGTTATCTTAGAAAGTGGTGAACCAAGAGAAGTACATCATTTTGCTACACTGTTAGGTTACGGTGCATGTGCGGTGAACCCATATCTTGCCTTAGAAACCATCCGTGAATTAATCGAAAGCGGTATGTTAAAGAAAGATTACTATGCAGCAGTGGAAGATTACAATGATGCAGTAATTCATGGTATTGTTAAGATTGCTTCTAAAATGGGTATTTCTACAATTCAGTCATACCAGGGAGCGCAGATTTTCGAAGCGGTAGGCATTGACAAAGATGTAGTGGATAAATATTTTACAGATACTGTAAGCCGTATCGGTGGTATCACATTGAAAGATATTGCAGAAGATGTGGAAAGCTTACATTCTACAGCATTTGATCCATTAGGCTTGGAAGTTGATTTGACTTTGGATAGTGTTGGTAAGCATAAGATGAGAAGTGGTGGAGAAGAGCATTTATACAATCCACAGACAATTCATTTGTTACAGCAGTCTACCAAACTTGGTGACTATAAGATGTTTAAGGAATACACAAGCCTTGTAAATAAAGAAGATACTACAGGAAATCTTCGTTCTTTGATGGACTTTAATTATCCGAAGAAAGGAATCTCCATTGACGAAGTAGAAAGCGTAGATGCTATTGTAAGAAGATTTAAGACAGGTGCGATGTCTTACGGTTCTATTTCTCAGGAAGCTCATGAAACACTGGCGATTGCCATGAATAAGATTCACGGTAAATCAAACAGTGGGGAAGGTGGAGAAAGCTTAGAACGTCTTACGGTAGGAAAAGATGGATTGAACAAATGTTCTGCTATTAAGCAGGTGGCATCCGGACGTTTCGGTGTAACTTCAAGATACTTAGTAAGCGCACAGGAAATCCAGATTAAAATGGCGCAGGGAGCAAAACCTGGTGAAGGTGGACACTTACCTGGTGGAAAAGTATATCCATGGGTTGCAAAAACAAGACATTCAACACCTGGTGTAGGTTTGATTTCCCCACCACCACATCACGATATTTACTCTATCGAAGATTTGGCACAGTTGATTTACGACTGTAAAAATGCAAACAAAGATGCACGTATTTCCGTAAAACTTGTTTCCGAAGCAGGTGTAGGTACTGTTGCAGCCGGTGTTGCAAAAGCTGGAGCTCAGGTTATTCTGATTTCCGGATATGACGGTGGTACTGGCGCAGCGCCTAAGAGTTCTATTCACAATGCAGGTCTGCCATGGGAAATCGGTTTGGCAGAAACACACCAGACATTGATTATGAATGGACTTCGTAACAAGGTTCGCATTGAAACAGATGGTAAATTAATGAGCGGACGTGACGTTGCCATTGCAGCTTTATTAGGAGCAGAAGAATTCGGATTTGCTACTGCACCATTGGTAACTATGGGATGTGTTATGATGAGAGTATGTAACCTTGATACTTGTCCTGTAGGTGTAGCTACACAGAATCCGGAACTTCGTAAGAGATTTAAAGGAAAACCGGAATACGTTATCAACTTTATGAAGTTTATTGCAGAAGAACTTCGTGAATATATGGCAAAATTAGGTGTTAGAACTGTGGATGAATTGGTTGGTAGAACTGATTTGTTAAAGGTGAAAGAAAACTTGGGCGACAGAGCTTCTAAGATTGACTTGTCCGGTATCTTAAACAATCCATATGCGAAGGACAAAAAGGTTATCTTTGATCCAAAACAGGTATATGACTTTAAGTTGGATGAAACAGCAGATGAGAAAGTTTTGTTAAAACAGTTTAAATCTGCATTGGAAAGCAAGCAAAAGAGAAGCATTGAGGTAGATGTAACTAACACAGACCGTTCCTTTGGTACCATCTTTGGTTCTGAAATCACTAAGAAATATGGTGATACGTTAGAAGAAGATACCTTCACCGTAAAATGTAGCGGTGCCGGCGGACAGAGTTTTGGTGCATTTATTCCTAAGGGATTGACATTGGAATTGGTTGGAGATAGTAATGACTACTTTGGAAAAGGTCTTTCCGGTGGTAAACTGGTTGTTTACCCACCAAAGGGAATTAAGTTTAAACAGGACGAAAACATCATTATCGGTAACGTTGCTTTATATGGTGCAACCAGTGGTGAAGCCTATATCAATGGTGTGGCAGGGGAACGTTTCTGTGTTCGTAACTCAGGTGCCATTGCCGTTGTAGAAGGTGTTGGTGAACACGGATGTGAATACATGACAGGTGGTCGTGTGGCAGTTCTTGGTAAAACAGGAAAGAACTTTGCAGCCGGTATGAGCGGTGGTGTTGCTTATGTATTGGATGAAGACAGTGACCTTTACATGAAGTTAAACAAAGAAATGGTTTCTATTGAAGAGATTACAAATAAATATGATGTTGTAGAATTAAAAGATATGATTCAGGCACATGTAGCATATACCAATTCTGAAAAGGGTAAAGAAATCTTAGATAATTTCAAAGAATATTTACCTAAATTTAAGAAGATTATTCCACATGATTACAAGCGTATGTTAAATACCATTGTACAGATGGAAGAAAAAGGTTTGAGCAGCGAGCAGGCACAGATTGAAGCATTCTACGCAAATAGAGGATAAGGAGGGAAAGAAAAATGGGAAAACCAACAGGATTTTTGGAATACGAGAGAGAAACAAGCAAAGCAGTAAAACCACAGGACAGAATTAAAAACTTTAATGAATTCCATACCCCTCTACCAAAAGAGCAACAGCAGAAACAGGGTGCCCGTTGTATGGCATGTGGTGTACCGTTTTGTCAGTCAGGTATGAACGTTGGCGGAATGGCATCCGGTTGTCCGTTACACAACCTTGTTCCGGAATGGAATGACTTAGTATATGTAGGAAACTGGAAGGAAGCATACAACCGTCTGAAGAAGACAAACAACTTCCCAGAATTTACATCCAGAGTATGTCCTGCACTTTGTGAAGCGGCTTGTACCTGCGGATTTAACGGAGATGCCGTATCTGTAAAGGAAAATGAGTACGGTATCATTGAAAACGCATACGCAGAAGGCTATGCAGATCCAAAACCTCCAAAGATTCGTACGGGAAAAAGAGTAGCAATCGTAGGTTCCGGTCCGGCCGGACTTGCGGCGGCTGACCAGTTAAATAAACGTGGACATTCCGTTACTGTATTTGAAAGAACTGACCGTATTGGCGGACTTTTGATGTACGGAATTCCAAATATGAAATTAGAAAAGCACATCATTGACCGCAAGGTGGAAGTGATGAAGGCAGAAGGCGTGGAATTTGTAACAAATGCCAATGTAGGTAAGGACGTAAAGGCAGCGAAACTTTTAAAAGAATATGATAAAGTGATTTTAGCCTGCGGTTCTTCCAATCCAAGGGATATCAATGTTCCGGGAAGAGATGCAAACGGAATTTACTTTGCAGTGGATTTCCTGACAGCAACCACAAAGAGCTTGTTAGATTCTGACTTAAAAGACGGAAAATATATTTCTGCAAAGGGCAAAAAAGTTGTTATCATCGGTGGTGGTGATACCGGTAATGACTGTGTAGGTACTTCCATCCGTCACGGCGCAGCAAAAGTGACACAGATTGAAATGATGCCAAAGCTTCCGGATGAGAGAGCTAAGGACAATCCATGGCCGGTATGGCCAAGAGTCTGCAAGACAGACTACGGTCAGGAAGAAGCTATTGCAGTATTTGGACAGGACCCAAGAATTTATGAAACAACCGTAAAAGAGTTTGTAAAAGATAAAAACGGAAACTTAACAAAAGTAGTTACCGTAAAATTAGAGCCAAAGAAAGATGAAAAGACAGGAAGAATGATAATGAGTGAGGTTGCCGGAAGTGAAAATACTTTGGAAGCTGATATCGTTCTGATTGCAGCGGGATTCTTAGGATGCCAGAAATACGTGGCAGATGCCTTTGGCGTAACATTAAATGAAAGAACAAACGTTGCAACGGAAGCAGGAAACTACAATACCAATGTAGAAAATGTATTTGTTGCAGGTGATATGCACCGTGGACAGTCCTTGGTGGTATGGGCAATCCGCGAAGGTAGAGAAGTAGCACGGGCTGTGGATTTAAGCCTGATGGGATATACCAACCTTTCTGTGCAGTAAATATAAAGTATAAAAAGTCTTGCAGGACACCTAAAAATGGTGTTTTGCAGGACTTTTTTATTGGGAATGAATGGGTATGAAAAAATGAAAATGCGTAATAATATTAGAATAAAATAAAAAACATGCAACATTTTGTAATAAAATGTTGCATGTTTTTCTTTACATACTATATATCGGCGACGGAAATAAAAACTTTAGAGGAAAATTGAAAAAAATTCAAATTTTTATAAATTTATTTTGCAAAAGGCTTCGTCCTTGTCATCTTGGTCGATATCCAGATATCTTTTGGTGATTTGATAAGAGGAATGATTGTAAATATTCATAAGAAGGGCAGGAGGAACTCCTTGTTTGGAAGCTTGATAGCCAAAAGTTTTGCGCATAGAGTGGCAACTGATGACACCTTCAATGCCAACACTTTCAGCAGCACGTTTAACAATGCGAAATGCCTGATAACGGCTTAGGGGTTTGGTGTTGTCCCGGGGACTGGGAAAGAGGAAGGCGGCACCATCGATGGCAGGCAGCGAGTCTTTATATAGAAGCAATGCTTGTTTTACGCTGGTATTTAGTGCGATGCGATTTGATTTGCCTGTTTTAGATTCAATGACTTCCAAATGTTTTCGGAACTGATTCTTAGAAAAATCCCAGACATTTCCCCAGCGCAAGGACAGCAAATCGCTGACTCTCAGGGCAGTATTCAGTCCTAACACAATCATCATATAATTGCGAAGATTAAAATGTTCGTACAAATAGTAATCACGGAATTGTTTCATTTCGGCTACATTTTTGATTGGTTTTGTTTGACTCATAACAATATCTCCTTTGTTTTTATGCAACATTGTATTACAAAGTGTTGCATGCAACAAGAAAAAACAGGGAGGTTTTTTTATGCTGAAAATGACAATGAGTCCGCAGGAATACATTCAGATTGGTGATGATATCAAAATTGTATTTACCGGTGGCAGTAAAAATAATATGCACATTTTAATTGATGCACCAAGAACATATAACATTGTCCGCAGCAAGGTTCTCGAACAAAACGCCAGGGAGGGTGAAAAGAAAAAATATTATCGTGACGAGGACAAGAGCAGTCTTTATTACAAAAAGAAAGTAATTAAGGACTTAGAAGAAGAACGATAGAAATCCTTTTCAAAATCAGGTTGTAATCTGCATTTTATGTTGGAGGAGAATATCTGAAAACATTACCCGGGGAATGCAGTTTATAATAAAAAACTATTTAATAGCAGAAAGCAAAAGCTTTCGGGCAGGAAACGGATTTCCTGCAATTTAATTACATGGAGGGAAAGCATATGATTATTCAACACAACATGGCAGCAGCCAACACAAACAGACAGTTAGGAATTGTAACAGGCAGTTTATCAAAATCTACAGAAAAATTATCTTCCGGTTATAGAATTAACCGTGCAGCAGATGATGCAGCAGGACTTTCTATTTCAGAAAAAATGAGAGGACAGATTCGTGGTCTTGACCAGGCATCAACCAATGCTCAGGATGGTATCTCATTAATTCAGACAGCAGAAGGTGCATTGAGTGAATCTCACTCCATTTTACAGAGAATGAGAGAACTTTCCGTACAGGCAGCCAACGGCACAGAAACAGATGACGATAGAGAAGCTGTACAGGCAGAAATTGAACAGTTGCAGGAAGAATTAACAAGAATTTCCGAAACAACTGAGTTTAATACTATGAAGTTGTTGGATGGAAGTCTTGAAGGTGCATCCTCAACTACAGGCTCCGGTCCGAAATTTGGTGTGATAGATTCCACATTAGACGGTGCTTTGGTGACTTCTAATGTGGCAGGAGTAAAGGTTGCAACAGCGGCGGTTGCTACAACAAAAGCAGGTCAGGAAACAGCTATCTGGGATGCTACAGGAAAAACATTGACCTTAAATCTTTCCTTAGGAAAAGTATATACACAGGATGAGATTGATGAGTTGATTTCCAATGCAAAACAGGAAGACAGTACTGCTACAGGAACACCGGCAGAGGTAACCGTTACATTAAAAAATGGTGTATTCGCAGCAGATGCAGCAACTACAGCAGGTACAGTGACGGCAGCAGGTGTAAAATCAGAATCTGATGAGGCAACTGTGACAGGTTTCGTGGGTGCAGATACGGTTAAATTCACAGCAAATAAGTATGGAGCAGAATTTAACGATACTGTATTTAAAATTGATTTCACAGAGGAAGCCGGAAAAGAAAACATAGAAGCAACTACTGCAATCAGCTATAGTGCAGCTAACGGAGTTACAGCAGGTGAATACGCAATTCATCTTGCGGCAGGAAAAGAATATACAGCAGAGGATATTGAAGATATTCTGGCAGAAGCAGGATTTGACTTTGATGTGTCACTGAGCGGTGCTACACCAGACGAACCAAATACTTTATTTGGTACTACATCTGCTTCTAAAGTAGGCGATATAACCATGGGTGCTACCACAACAGGTGCAGGTCTTGGTAGTGCGAAAGCATTATGGAGTCAGGAAGGATATGAAAGTACTTCCGGCGGAGAAGGAATCACACTCCAGATTGGTGCAAACGAAGGACAGACCATGTCATTTGCCATTGGTGATATGAGTGCCAGAGCTCTTGGCGTGGATGGAAATAAGGTTGATTTAAGCACTCAGTCAGGTGCTCAGAAGTCTATTACAACCATAGATAATGCAATTAAGACAGTATCTGAAGCAAGAGGTCGTATGGGTGCGATTCAGAACCGTTTAGACCATACCATTTCTAACTTAGATACATCTTCTGAAAACTTACAGTCAGCAGAATCTCGTATTCGTGATGTGGATATGGCAGAAGAAATGGTAACATATTCCAAGAATAATATTTTACAGCAGGCAGCACAGTCTATGCTTGCGCAGGCAAATCAGGCAACACAGGGCGTGCTTAGCTTGATTCGATAATAATTACATATTAAAACAAAAGGAGCTTTTGCAGGAAAGGTGTAGAATTACATCAGAGCATGCAAAAGCTCTAATTACGTTCCAATACTTTTCGTTACGAATTGCAATTTTTTGATAAAGGGAGTAAGATATACATAGATATATTTTGGGGTGATTTGGTATAAAAGTATTGGAGTGGAGAAATGAGAGGTATAGCAAAGTACTATAAAATATTTTATGTATGCTTGTTGATTACACTTATATTTACCAGTTATTTAGTCTATGGAAATGAAAGCTCAAGGGTAGGTTGTTACGATGATTTTCAGATTGAAAAATGGAATGAAGGCTGGTTGTTAGAAGGAACTAACCAACAAGTGACGCTTCCGATGAAATTAAATGATAACAAGGAAAAATACACCAGTATTTACAGGTATCTGGAAGAAGATACAAAAGAGGAATACATCTGTATTCGTACTGACCATTCTTTTGTGCGTGTATATGCGGATGAGGAATTGATTTATACGTTTGGTGATGAGGAGAAAATTCTGTTCGGAAAGACACCGGGAAGCGCATGGAATATCATTCCTATTCAAAATCTAAAAGCAGGCACAAAGCTGACGGTATCCGTAATGTGCCCGTACACAATGTATTCTGGAAAGTATAGGGAAATGCTGAAAGGCAGTCGGGCAGATGTTCTGCTCTACATTTTTAAAGACAGTGCGCCATTGATTTTAATGACAATTATTCCTATGATAGTGGCAGCATTCTTGGTAATGGTTCATCTGTGTTTCCGAAAAGATTTTACGCCGATGGTATTTTTAAATACAGGAGGCTGTTATCTGCTTTTGGCAGTATGGAGTTTTACGGAAACCAGAGGGTGGCAGTTCTTTTTTAGCAATGCTTATGTAATACAAATGGTAAATTTCATATCCTTTGCATTGGTAATTGCCACAGTAGTGGTAGTCTTGAAGCAGATGGGATTTATCAATCACAAAAAGCATTTTGAAATACTGTTGTGTGTGGATTTGGTAGTTCCGATTTTTCAGATTTTTATACAGCTTTTGGGAATTGCAGACTTTTTTGAAATGTTGTTTATGATTCATGTGTTAGACGTTGTAAATATATTTGTGTTTACCACGGACTTTATTGTAGATTTTTATAAGAAGAAGCGAAGCATTAAAAATATTATGCTGGCAGTGGTTATGTATGTATCTGTATTTTCCTGCCTTCTTTTAGATTTGCTGGATTTTTATGTGTGGGATAAATTTGGAAATGGTTTTTTCTCAAGAATTGAGTTGCTGATTATCATAACAGCGGCGGGTGTTCGTACGGTAAAAAAGGCGATTTCCATGTACGGGGAAAATATTGAAAAAAACATGTATCAGAGAATGGCATATACGGATGATATGACAGGAATGAGGAACCGTAGGGCTTTTGACCGTGATACGGAAGTTTTTGGAGAAAGCAGCGACGGAGTGGCTGTTTTGTATGTGGATATGAATGGCTTAAAGCAGATTAATGATACCTGGGGGCATCAGAAAGGGGACGAGGCAATCAAAATCATTGCCGATAAACTGAAAAAATTTGCTGACCAAGGTGATTTCTGCTATCGTTTGGGTGGCGATGAATTTTGTGTTATCAGTTCCAATGCAACAGCTGAAAAGATGGAAGAAGGGTGCGTGCGGATTAATGAGGAACTGGCAGAGCAGGATTTTGAGTGTACGTTGAGTATCGCCTATGGGGGCATGGATTACCACCCAGAAAACTACGATAAATTGTTTGAGGTTATGCGAAATGCAGACAAGAAAATGTATGCGAAAAAGCAGGAGCTGAAAATAGAAAGTGATAGTTGCATTTCCAAGGAAAATTAGTTATAATATTGCACAGAGTGTGACGAAGGTTACATGAAGGGGTACACCACCGCGGGTGTAGGTTTCTTCATGTAACCTTTTTTGCTGAAAGAGCAGGAGGAAAGGAGATTTTATGGTTCGTGTAAATGGTAAGGAAATAGAAAATATAGAAGGAAAAAGTATTGCGGCATATTTAGAAGAAGCAGGCTTTGACAGTAAACGAGTGGCAGTGGAGCGTAATGGAGCCATTGTGCCGAAGGCAAGCTATGAAGAAGTGGTTATCAGTGAAGCTGACACCTTGGAAGTGGTAAGCTTTGTGGGAGGGGGCTGATGTATGGTTACCAGAGAAGAACTGGAACAGGCAATGGATCAGAGATTTTCCACAGAAGTGTATGAGAAATTTAAACAGGCAAGGGTATGTATTGCAGGTTTGGGAGGACTGGGTTCTAACATAGCAATTATGCTTGCCAGAAGTGGTATTGGCACGTTAAAGCTGATTGACTTTGACCGGGTGGACATTACAAATCTCAATAGACAGGCATATAGAATAGAACATATTGATATGCCCAAAACAGAAGCTTTGCGGGAAATGATTGCAGAAATTAATCCCTATATTAATATAGAAGTGATGCAAACAAAAGTGACAGAAGAAAATCTTGTGGAATTATTTCAAGGAGAGCCGCTTGTTTGTGAAGCTTTTGACAATCCGGAGTACAAAGCCATGTTGGTAAATTATTTGTTGGAGCAGCAGCCGGAAACAACCGTGGTGTCCGGCTCCGGCATGGCAGGAATCGGAAGCAGTAATAAGATTTCAACCAAACAGAAAATGAAACGGCTGTATATATGCGGCGATGAAGAAAGCGATGCCTATGCAGGCATGGGGTTACTTTCGCCGAGAGTTAGTATATGTGCAGGGCATCAGGCGAATATGTTGTTGCGGCTGATTTTGGGAGAAACGGAAAGCTAGATAAGGGAAAGAGAGGAAAAAAGTATGAAAGAGGATAAGTTGGTATTAGGCGGACATGAATTTGATTCCAGATTTATTTTGGGTTCCGGAAAATATAATGTAGAGTTGATTGATGCGGCAGTGAAGTATGCCGGTGCACAGATGATTACACTGGCATTACGTCGGGCAAATTCTAATGGAGAGGGGAATATTTTAGATTATATTCCGGAGGGAGTTACTCTTCTTCCAAATACTTCTGGTGCAAGAAATGCAGAAGAAGCCGTAAGAATTGCAAGACTTGCAAGAGAAATCGGTTGTGGAGATTTTGTAAAGGTGGAAGTGATTCGTGACAGCAAATATCTTCTACCGGATAATTACGAAACCATAAAAGCGACAGAGATTTTGGCAAAGGAAGGATTTGTGGTGCTTCCTTATATGTATCCGGATTTAAATGTAGCCAGAGATTTGGTGAATGCAGGGGCAGCGGCAGTGATGCCTTTGGCGGCACCAATTGGAACTAACAAGGGATTGGCAACCAAAGATTTCATTGGCATATTAATAGAAGAAATAGATTTACCGGTGATTGTGGATGCGGGAATCGGAAGACCTTCCCAAGCCTGTGAAGTAATGGAAATGGGAGCGGCAGCGGTAATGGCAAATACCGCCATTGCAACTGCAGGTGACATTGTTGCGATGGCAGGGGCTTTTAAGTCTGCCATTGAGGCGGGACGTGCTGCATATCTGGCAGGGCTTGGACGTGTGTTGTCAGAAGGCGCATCAGCATCTTCACCACTGACAGGATTTTTACAGGACTAGGATATAAATATAGGTAAGGATTTTATTTAGACAGCAGAAGGGAAGCATCCCTTTGGAAAAGAGGATATCTATGGAAAAAACAAATCACATGGAGTATATGGAAGGAATGGAAGTAATCGACTCTGATATCATGGAAGAAGTAATTACTTCTATGGGAGAATATGATTATATGGCATATTCCAAAGAAGACGTTCTTGCTGCCTTAAAGAAGGACAGATTATCTCCAAAGGATTTTGGAGCATTGTTATCTCCGGCAGCAGCCCCTTTCTTAGAAGAAATGGCAAAACGTGCTAAATTAGAAACAGCGAAGCATTTTGGTAATTCCGTATACTTGTTTACGCCGATTTATATATCAAATTATTGCGAAAATTATTGTGTATATTGTGGTTTTAACTGTCACAATCAGATTCGTCGTGCCAAATTGGATTTGTATGGTATTGAACGGGAAATGGCGGCGATTGCCAAAACAGGATTGGAAGAAATCTTGATACTTACTGGAGAGAGCCGCAAAATGTCGGACGTTACCTACATAGGAGAAGCCTGTAAAATTGCCAGAAAGTATTTTAAGATGGTTGGGATTGAAGTATATCCGATGAATGTGGAGGAGTACGCTTATCTGCGTCAGTGCGGGGCCGATTTTGTGACAGTATTTCAGGAAACCTACAATTCCGATAAATACGAAACCCTGCATTTATCAGGGCATAAGCGGGTGTTCCCGTATCGCGTGAACGCTCAGGAACGTGCATTGATGGGTGGCATGCGTGGTGTGGCTTTTGCGGCACTGTTAGGCTTGTCTGACTTCAGAAAGGACGCTTTTGCTACTGGAATGCATGCATATTTGATTCAGAAAAAGTATCCTCATGCAGAAATTTCTTTTTCTTGTCCAAGATTGCGTCCGACCATTAATAATGATAAGATTAACCCAAAAGATGTACATGAAAAAGAATTGCTTCAGATTATGTGTGCTTATCGCATTTTTATGCCATTTGCAGGGATGACCATATCCACCAGAGAACGGGCAGGATTCAGAGATAATGTAATTGGCTTGGCGGCAACAAAAATATCCGCAGGAGTAAGCACCGGTATCGGAGGACATCAGGAGGAAGGAGAACAGGGAGATGACCAGTTTGAGATTGCAGACAACCGAAATGTGGAAGAAGTGGTAGCAGCAATCAAAAAACAGGGATTACAGCCTGTAATGAATGATTATGTGTTCTTATAAGAAAATTGCAGTAACAGATTCCAGCATAACAGAATTACCATTGCCAAAGCAGATTCACTGCATTATGGAATATGACAAACCGGACATGATAATTTTGCGGGAAAAAAAGTTAACCTCGGAAGAATATGAAGCCTTGGCAGTCCAAGTGCTTTCTATTTGTCAGGAAAAGGGCGTAGAATGTATTTTGCATAGCTTTGTAGATGTGGCAGAGAAACTGGGAGTAAGAAAAATACATCTATCCTTCCCGGCATTTAAAGAGCAATGGCAGTCGCTTAACTCCTTCCACACCATAGGAGTATCCGTCCACAGCAAAGAAGAAGCCGAAGAAGCCCACCGCCTAGGAGCCACCTACCTAATCGCCGGCCACATATTCCAAACCAACTGCAAAGCAGGAATCCCAGGCAGAGGACTAGAATTCCTACAAGAAATCTGCCGTAGTGTACCAATCCCTGTGTATGGAATTGGCGGTATTAATGATGAAAATACAGAGTTTGTGAAAAGAGCTGGGGCAGCTGGGGAGTGCAGGATGTCGCACTACATGGCACCATTGGGGTAGGAATGTTGGGAGGGTGTGGCAAGAGGACGAAGAAACTGTCTGGTTCCCTGTGGGGAGTCGCCTCCGACACCTCCAACTAATCCACGAATCTGTAAGAGTGTGAGGCGTTTCGCCCAGAGGGGCTCTCACCTCACGCTCTAACAGCTTCGGGATGGATTTTCCGGTGCGCTCCGGCTAGAATCTCCCCACAGGGAACCAGACAGTTTCTTCTGTTTATTGTCACACAGCAAATTCCTGAGGAGATGTTGCTGGCGACATTTATGGAATTAGTCAAGGAATTAGCTTCCGAAAGTTGTGAATTCCCAAAGATGTAGCCAGCGACAATTATGGAACTAGCCAAGAAGCTGGCTTCGGGAAGTAGTAAATTTCTAAGGATGTAGCTAGCGACAATTATGGAACTAGCCAAGAAGCTGGCATCCGGCAGTTATAAGTTCCCGGAATGACCAATAATCGACTGCCTTAGATGGCAGTTTCATATGTAGGGCTTGTCAATGCGCAGAAAAAAGAGGGTGGTATCTGCTGGGGAGGGTCAAGCGGGAAGTGCCAGAGAATCCGTTCCACAGTCGTTAGTTCGTGAGGTGCGAGCCCCTCTGGGCGAAACGCCTCACAAACTTACGAATGTGTGAACTAGTCGTAGGCACTGGACGCGTCTTCCCAGTAGATACCACCCTCTTTTTTTCGTCCTCATTGCCACCCCCTTCACCCAAACAACAACCAAGCAAGGAGAATAAAATCATGACAAGTAAAACAAGACTAACAGTAAGATACGCAGAAACCGACCAAATGGCAATCGTTCATCACTCCAACTACCCGATATGGTATGAAGCAGGGCGTACGGATTTTACGGCGGCTATGGGGATGCCTTATGACCAGATTGAGGAACAAGGGGTGATGTTTCCTTTGTTGGAGCTTCACTGTAAATATATTCAGGCAGCCAAATATGGTGATGTGGTGATTGTGGAAACTTCTATCAAAAAATTAAGTATAGTAAAAGTGGAATTTTCCTATAAAGTATACCGGGAAAGTGATGGTGTGTTGTTGAATACAGGAAGCACTGTTCATGGAATGGTTACCAAAGAACTGCGCCCAATGAATATGAAAAAAGAAAAACCGGAAATTTTTGCATTGATGGGACAGGCACTGGAAAAATAAGGAATAGTTAATATAAAATTTACATATAATAGGAA
>CAYVCL010000004.1:0-62689 GCA_964450185.1 uncultured Lachnospiraceae bacterium
AAATTGTACATTATTATTTTAGAACTTTTGTACATTTTAATATTGACATTTATATACCGCCTCTCCACAGGCCCCGCTCCCCCAGAATGTTGCCCACCCCATTTTCAACCTCAGCCAACCATACTGGCAACCGCTCGCATATTGGGCAGATAAATCTGCCCTCATGCTGGATATGTGTGGCTGGCGATATGAGGCGGCGTCAGCCGGCTCATGATACCAGCCACAAACTGGCGGTTGTCGCTCGGCAGCTCCCCGCCAGCCCATGATGCCTGCCAAATTGGCATTGCCAATCCTTCCCTCCACACCAACCCATGCCGCCCGCCACAAGAAACTTTGGAGAACTCCCTCCCACCAGCCCCCCCATAGATTGTCCCGGACAATCTATGTACGCGAGGAATTGTTTGGTGGTTCACATGGCCTCTATGCTTTTGGAGTCCATGCACCTGTAGCCTGCCAGAGAACAGCCCCCAGTACGCCAATAGCAGTCTGTCCTTCAGGCTTACATAAAAGAATTAGAAGTGCTTAGTATCCCTGTCCATAAAACAGCAATTCCCGGACAGGACGTCCGGGAAAGGAACACCTGAGCCATGGATGGCGAATGTGTTCCGGTTGCGTACTGTTCGCCACATCCCAGCTCAGGGATACTTAGCACTTCTTATTCTTTTATACTAGCCTGAAGGACAGACTGCTATTGGCGTACTGGGGGCGTCCTCTCACACGCTACCCCTGCTCATGCCTCCTCAAAATATCATACCGCTCCATCTCAACCCCCAAATCAATCCACAGCTTCTGCTTTGGATGCGGCGCACTTTCCATTGGGTTTCCGTCTTCGTCAGTTATGGAGCGTACGGTCACTTCTATATTCGTTCCGTCCGGCTTCATTACCTCAATTTGTTCGCCTACGCTGAACTTGTTTCTCTGCTCTATCATGTATTGGTTTTGAGAATTTTTCTCACCTACAATTCCCAGATAGGTGTATTCTGTCATGTAAGTGTTGCTGTCGTATATCTGGGTGTTTTCATCTGGTTTTCCAAAGAAGAATCCGGTAGTAAACTGACGGTAGGTACATTTTCCGATTTCTGCTTTGTACCATTCCATGTTGGCACGATATTTTTCTTCAGATTCTAAATAATCATCGATTGCTTTACGGTAGGTTCTCGCTACGGTTGCTACGTATAAAGCAGTTTTCATTCTTCCTTCTACTTTCAAGCTGTTGATGCCCGCATCGATGATTTCAGGAATATGTTCTATCATACATAAATCTTTGGAATTGAAAATATAGGTTCCTCTTTCATTTTCGTATACTGGCAGGTATTCGCCCGGACGCTGTTCTTCCACTACGGCGTATTTCCAACGGCACGGATGGGTGCAGGCTCCTTTGTTGGCATCTCTCCCGGTAAAATAATTGCTGAGAAGACATCTTCCGGAATAGGAAATGCACATTGCTCCGTGAACAAAAGCTTCGATTTCCAATTCTTCCGGTATCTTTCCTCGGAGTTCTTTGATTTCTGCAAGAGATAATTCTCTGGCTGCCACAACACGACTTGCTCCCTGTTCATGCCAGAAATTATAAGTCAAGTAATTGGTGTTGTTTGCCTGTGTGCTGATATGTGCTTCGATTTCCGGACAGATTTTTCTGGCAATGGTAAACACGCCCGGATCTGCGATTATCAATGCATCCGGTTTCAGTTCTTTTAATTCTTTAAAGTACTGTTCTACCCCTTCCAAATCTTCATTGTGAGCTAAGATGTTTGCGGTAACAAACACACGCACATTATGGGCATGGGCAAATTCAATACCCTCTTTCATGTCTTCCATGGAAAAATTCTTTGCTTTGGCGCGAAGTCCATAGGCTTCACCACCGATATAAACTGCATCCGCTCCAAAGATTACAGCGGTCTTTAATACTTCCAGACTGCTTGCCGGAATTAATAATTCAGGTTTTTTCATATTCTTGTTCCTTCTATTTTATTCTCGTACTTATGGTGACACCATCTCCTAAGGGCAAGATGGCTGTGGATAACTGCTCATGATTTTTCAAGGTATATAAATATTCCCTCATACGGCTGTGGATGGTCCGATTTCTTCTGGTAACCGCAAAACGAGATTCCACAATATCTCCATCCTGCAATACATTATCTGATACCAAAACGCCGCCAACTTTCAAAAGCCTTAGACAATCCGGAAGGAAATTAATGTACTGTCCCTTAGCCGCATCCATAAAGATAAAATCAAAGGGTTCTTTCAAAGTCTTCATAATTTCCAGTGCATCGCCTTCTAAAAGCGTAATTCTATCTTCCATTGCTGCCTTTTTAAAATTTTCTCTGGCAACAGGAATTCTTTTTTCATATTTTTCTATTGTGGTAATATGGCTGTCCTTTTTCCCATATTCACCCATTAGAATTGTGGAAAATCCAACTGCTGTTCCCACTTCCAAAACAGAATCCGGCTGTTTTATTGCTAAAAGCACCTTCAGCAGACTCTGCATTTCACGCCTGATAATTGGCACTCGATTTTGCAAAGCCTGCCGTTCTAATTGGTTTAAAAATTCTGTATTTCCTTTGTCTAATGAGTTAATATAGGTGATAAAACGTTCATCTACAATCACTTTTTCTCACCTTTACTCTGTTTCTTCCTTTTCCTCTTCTTCCACGTTTCCTGACATAATTGCAATCATTTTTTCCGCAGTCATGGATGTGTTCAATACATATACACCTGGTTTCATTTCGCCGGCATATTCAGATAATTTTTCCTGAACTACAAATACTGTTGCATCCGAAATCAATCTGTTTTCTTCCAATAAATCTCCTACTTGTCTGGTAGAACTTCCTTCGTTTACGATAACCGTAACATCCCTGCCAGGTTCCAGTGACATAGGTGTATCTGTAAATATTTTATAGCCAAAATCATAACATTTCATGGCACCGGCATAGATTAGTATAATTACCATCAATGTCACCATAATCTGAAATACCACGCTAAGAATCGACATGGTAGCTGTCTTTGTTCTCATCTTATGTCCTCCGTTCCTGTTTTTGTTACTTACTCATCTTCATAAGAAGACGGTGCAAACTTCAATTCCAGGTCAACCGCATCCAGAATTTTCTTTTCTATCTGCTGAACCATACGAACCACGGCAAGCTCTGCTGCCAAAAACTGATTTACCAATGGATCTTTTCTAAAAGCAATATTTTCTCGCTCGAAATTCTCCATAGCATTGTACAATTCTTCCCCTTCTAAGGATATATGCAACTGAAAATTTTTCTGACGATACTCATCAATTTTCTGACATAAAACTTCATTCTGTTCTACTTCTTTTTTTACATTGAGGTAGTGCTGATATAAATCGCTTTCCCCCATTGCCTGTATCAACATATCTGTCCGTTCTTCTACCAGACTCATCCTTCTCCCTCTTTCTAAACTAAACTTCCATAATAATCGGCAGTATCATTGGATTTCTCTTAGTCTTCTTCCATAAGAAATCACTTAAGGAATCTTTCATGATATTTTTGATTTTTCCCCAATCTGTAATGTTTTTATCCATACATTCATCCAAAGCATCGTTGATAATTGCCTTTGCTTCTTCCATCAAATCTTCTGATTCTCTTACATATACAAAACCTCTGGACACAATGTCCGGTCCTGCCAATACCTGATTTCCGTATTTTTCCAAAGTAAGCACTACGATTAAAATACCATCCTCTGCCAGTCTTTGTCTGTCACGCAATACGATATTTCCTACGTCACCTACGCCAAGACCATCAACTAAGATAGCACCTGTCTGTACTTTATCTGTAATCGCTGCTCCATCATCATTCATTTCCAGCACATCACCGGAACGCATGATAAATACATTTTCTTTTGGTATACCAAGTTCCTGCACAAGATTAGCCTGTGCTTTCAGATGTCTGAATTCACCGTGTACCGGTATTGCATATCTTGGACGTAATAAAGAATAAATTAATTTTATTTCTTCCTGACACGCATGTCCGGATACGTGAGTATCCTGGAAAATAACATCTGCGCCCTTAGCAATCAGTTCATTGATTACATTAGATACTGCCTTTTCATTTCCCGGTATTGGATTAGAACTGAAAATAATAGTATCTCCCGGTTTGATTGTCACTTTCTTATGAATGGAAGCTGCCATTCTGGAAAGCGCTGCCATGGATTCACCCTGACTTCCGGTTGTAATAATTACGGTCTGTTCATCCGGGTAATTCTTTAACTGTTCAATGTCAATTAAAGTCTTGTCCGGAATATTTAAGTAGCCTAATTCCGTTGCGATGGAAATAATGCTTACCATGCTTCGTCCTTCTACTACTACTTTTCTTCCATACTTATATGCGGAATTGATAATCTGCTGTACTCTGTCCACATTTGAGGCAAAGGTTGCAATGATAATTCTTGTATTTTTATGTTCCGCAAAAATATTATCAAAGGTTGCTCCTACCGTCTTTTCTGACATAGTGAAACCTTTTCTCTCTGCATTGGTACTGTCACACATAACAGCCAGCACACCTTTTTTACCAATTTCACCTAAACGCTGTAAATCAATGGCATCTCCGAAAACCGGTGTGTAATCCACCTTGAAATCTCCAGTGTGTACCACGATTCCTGCCGGTGAGTAAATAGCCAGTGCTGCTGCATCTGCAATACTGTGGTTTGTCTTAATAAATTCAATTCTGAAACATCCCAAATTAATGGACTGACCGTGTTTGATAACTTTTCTCTTAGTTCCACGCATCAGATTATGTTCTTTTAATTTATTTTCAATAATTCCCATAGTAAGCTTGGTTGCGTAAATCGGCACATTCACATCTCTTAACACGTAAGGAAGGGCGCCGATATGATCTTCATGACCATGGGTAATTACGAAACCTTTTACTTTGTTGATATTATCTTTCAGATAAGTTACATCCGGAATAACCAAATCGATACCCAGCATGTCATCTTCCGGGAAAGATAATCCACAGTCTACTACAATAATACTGTCTTCAAATTCAAAGGCAGTAATGTTCATTCCAATCTGTTCCAAACCGCCCAGTGGAATGATTTTCAATTTTGAATTGTTAACGTTTTTCAAAAACATGCACCTCCATAGTTACGCAATGCTTCTACTTATCGGCACATTCCCGGCAATAACCGTAGAGTTTCACTTCATGATCCACCACGCGAAAATCCAGTTTTTCCTTGATTTTACTCTCCAATTCTTCTAATAAATCGTCCTCAAAAGAAAATACGTCACCGCATGATAAACATACCAGATGGTGGTGATGATGTTTTGTATTATCGCTGTCCCTGTAAGCAATCTCATACCGCACACAGCCATCATCCAAACTGATCTTGTCAATCAAATGTAACTCTAATAGCAACTGTATGGTTCTGTACACAGTTGCAAGTCCTATTTCGGGATATTCCTGTCTTACCTTGTCGTAAATTTCTTCTGCCGTCAGGTGTTTATCAGGATAGGAAGCCAAGGTTTCCAATACTCCAATCCTCTGATTGGTAACTTTCAAGCCCCGTTCTCTCAATAAATTTATAAATTTTTCTCGATTCACTGACATAACACACCTCCGCAGTAGAAACATCTGCGAGTTTTCTTAATTTTATATTTTTCTTTATAATTCTATATCAACGTCTTCCAATAGCTCTGCGAACAATGCAGATACCATTTCAAGCTCGTTTTCATCTTCTACAATTTCATAAACGCTTTCTGCTTCGTCTTCTGCTGCTAAATCCTTTAAAATATAAGCCTCTGCTTCATCATCTTCGGATTCTGTCACTAATATATACTTAATTCCGTTGATTTTTGTTTCTTCTAACACAAAAAACTCTACCAACTCGTCATTGTCTAACGCAAATGCAACTTTCTCCATTCTAATCTCCCTTTTTTATCCTGTCCAAATACCCTTGCAGAATAAATGCGGCTGCTACCTGATCCACATATTGTTTTCTGTTTTCACGTCTTACATTACTTTCCATCAACGACCGTTCTGCTTCCACAGTGGTAAGTCTTTCATCACATAAAACTATCGGAAGCCCTGTTCTTCTTTCCAGCGCTTCTTTAAATTCCATTGTTTTCTCGATTCTTTCACCCAATGTGTTGTTCATATTCTTGGGATACCCAAGTACAATCCGTTCTACCTGATATTCTTTTGCAAGTTCTTCAATACGTGCCAGAGTTCTACGAAGCTTATTTTCTTCTTTTCTTGTTATGGTTTCTAATACCTGTGCCGTAATCAAAAGTTCGTCACTCATAGCCACACCCACAGTTTTAGAGCCATAATCCAGCCCCATTATACGCATAATTTTCCTCCGGTTACTTCCATGATTTGTTTTCAACGTATGCTCTTAATAATTCCTCTACCAGTTCATCACGCTCAACCTTCATAATCAAGCTTCTTGCGTTCTTATGGCTTGTAATATATGTTGGGTCACCTGACATGATATACCCTACAATCTGATTAATTGGGTTATAACCCTTTTCTGTCATTGCCTCATAAACTGCTGCAATAATTTCCTTTACCTGTACTTCCGGCTCCGCCTGTACCTTAAAATATTGTGTATTTCCTAAATTCTGCATTCTACCACGACCTCAAAATAAAATTTCATTCTTTATTGTAATATAAAACTTTATAAAATTCAATCTATTATTTCACATTTCAACATTTCGCCCTGATGCACTTCTTTGACTATTGCCTTTACAATCTGATTTTCCAAGGGCTTTTCACTTTTTAAAATGGCACGCATGTATTCTTTTGTGTGTCCTGTCTGATAGGTTTCTTCTTCCACCTTCATATCTTCTTCCACCAGAATTTCCACGGTTTTTCCAAGGAAACTTTCTAAATATTCCTGTCTGTGACGTTTATTCATATCTAATAAAATACTGCTTCTTTTGGTCTTTTCATTTTCCGGAATCTGGCCTTCCATTTTAGCAGCATTGGTTCCCTGACGTTTGGAATATTTAAACACGTGAGTTTCAAAGAAATTCACTTTTTCCACAAATTTTTCTGTAGTTTCAAATTCTTCCACACTTTCCTGTGGGAATCCCACAATAACATCGGTAGTAATTGCAGGTTTTTCATAATATTTTCTTAAAATCTCACATTTTTCGTAGTATTCCTCGGATGTATAATGTCTATTCATACGGCGTAAAGTTTCGTTACATCCGCTCTGCATGGACAAATGAAAATGTGGACAGATTTTTGGAAGTTTTGCAATTTCTCTTGCAAATTCTTCTGTAATAATTCTTGGTTCTAAAGAACCAAGGCGAATTCTTTCCAGTCCTTCAATCCCATGAATTCTCTGAAGCAATTTCAAAAGGTTACTGTCTTCTTTATCCACGCCATAGGAACTGATATGAATTCCTGTAATGACGATTTCTTTATAACCTTTTGCTGCCAGTGAAGTCACTTCTGCTTCAATATCTGCTGCCTTCCTGCTTCTGACTCTGCCTCGCGCATAAGGAATAATACAATAGCTGCAAAACTGATTACATCCGTCCTGAATTTTAATGTATGCTCTGGTATGTCCGGAAGTCTGAGCCAACATTAATGTTTCATATTCGGTTGTATGGTTGATATCGATAAGGGTATCTTCTGCTCTGTGTTCTGTGCGATATTCCTCCAAAATCCGGACAATATCTTTTTTTCTGTTATTTCCAATCACAATGTCCACACTGCTGTCTTCTAATAATTTTTCCCCTGCTGCCTGAGCATAGCATCCCACTGCCACTACGATAGCGTTTTCGTTTCTGCTTTTCGCCTTATGAAGCATCTGTCTTGATTTTCGGTCCGCCATATTGGTTACCGTGCAGGTATTGATAATGTACACATCCGCTGTGTCATTGAAATCTTTTATTTCGTATCCTGCTTCCTCTAACATCTGCTGCATAACATCAGTTTCGTAGGAATTTACTTTACATCCAAGGTTGTGTAATGCGGCTGTTGGCATTTTATTTCCTCCTTCTGTCATAAAATTTCACAAATTTTTGTTCATTTTATTAGCATTTTTAACATTTTGCATTTTTTTTTGGTGGGCTTGCCCACAATCGAAGTTTTTTTTTGTTTAAAACGTGAAATCTTCGTTAATTTTCAGCTTTCTGCTTCTTTCGTATTGACTTTTAAAAATCAAAACTGTAATATATAGGAATAAGCAATCTAAGTATTCAAGGGAGGTTATTGAAAATGAAAACAGTACAGATTTCTTTAAATTCAATCGATAAAGTAAAATCATTCGTAAACGAAATCACAAAATTTGATTATGATTTTGATTTAGTATCTGGCAGATATGTCATTGATGCAAAATCCATCATGGGTATCTTCAGCCTTGATTTATCTAAGCCTATTGATTTAAACATTCATGCTGAAGGCGATTTAGCAGACATTATGAATGTATTAAGCCCATACATAATTTAATGATAATGAGCGAATTTGAAAGACCAGTGAACACTGGTCTTTTTTTCTGTCTTGTTTTAAATTTCAATCACTTCTACGCTATCAATCGCCTGTTTCACCAAATCATCAATCACTTCATTTAAGTGTTCCTCAGAACGTTTGATAATATTTACATTCGGTTTTGTTACCGGATGTTTTGCCACGAAGATGGTGCAACAGTCTTCAAATGGCTGAATAGATGTTTCATAAGTATTGATGCGTTCTGCAATATCTACAATTTCCTGCTTATCAAAACTGATTAACGGACGATATACCGGCATGGTGCAGACTTCGTTGGTTGCCGCAAGACTCTGCAATGTCTGGCTTGCCACCTGACCAATGCTTTCTCCGGTAATTAATCCAAGACAGTTGTTTTCTCTTGCCAGATGCTCTGCAATTTTCATCATGTATCTTCTCATGATAATTGTCAGCTCGTCATGAGGACATTTATCGTAAATTGCCAGCTGAATATCTGTAAAGTTTACCACAAACAGTCGCATAGAACCTGAGTAACGTGACACTAACTTTGCCAAATCTGCAACTTTTTGTTTTGCACGTTCGCTGGTGTATGGCGGTGCATGGAAATATACAGCGTCAATTTTCACACCACGTTTTGCAATCATGTAGCCTGCTACCGGGCTGTCGATTCCACCGGATAACAATAACATTGCTTTTCCGTTTGTGCCAAGGGGCATTCCACCGGCACCTTTTAGGGTTTTAGAATATACATAAATCTTTTCTCTGATTTCCACCTGAATTTCCACATCCGGTGTATGCACATCTACGGTAACTTCCGAAAATGCTTCTACAATTTTACTTCCCAATTCTTTGTTAATTTCCATGGAATCTAACGGATAATTTTTTCTTGCTCGTCTTGCTTTCACTTTGAAGCTAAAGTTCTTATCCGGATATGCCTTGTCCAAATATGCCACGGTCTGTGCTGCAAAATCATCGAATCCATTATCTTCCATCTGGACTACAGGACAGATTCCTACAATACCAAATACTCTTTTTAAAGCTTCTACGGTTTCGTCAAAATCATATTCACTTTCTGCTTCTACGAAGATTCTCCCCTGTTCTTTTCTCACACGAAATTCGCCTTCCACATCTTCTAACACAAAACGAATCTGATTGACAAGAGCGTCTTCAAAAAGATAACGATTTTTTCCTTTGACTCCGATTTCTCCGTATTTAATCAAAAATGCTTTATACATAGTGTACTCCTTATATTTTCGTTCCTATATTTTGGTGTTCCGGTGTATTTTAATGTCTTGTATATTTTCGTAACATAGGAAGTGTCTGCTGTAACACTTCTATGGTATAATCAAGTTCTTCTTTGGTTGTATGCACAGAAAGACTGAAGCGTACCGTTGCCTCCAATTCTTCTTTTGGCACTTTCATGGCAAGCAGTGTTTTGCTGGGTGCCGGCTTATTGGATGAGCAGGCAGAACCTGCTGATACATAGATTCCTTTATCCTCTAATGTGTGAAGCAGCACTTCGCTTCGGATTCCTTTAAAGCTTGCACTGATAATCTGAGGTGCTGAATTTTCATCATAAAGTCCGTTGATTTTCACATCCGGCAATTCCAATAACTGTCTGCAAAACTGTTCTTTTAACTGATATAATTTTGCACGTTTCTCGTCTAAATTTTCGTATGCCATCTCGCAAGCCAATGCCATTCCTGCGATTCCAGGTACGTTTTCTGTTCCGGAACGCATACCGGACTGCTGACCGCCACCTAAGATAATTGGTCTTATTTTTACTTTTTCGTTTACATATAAAAATCCCACGCCCTTAGGACCGTGAATTTTATGGCCACTGACAGATAACAAATCAATTCCCATTTTTTTCGGATTGATTTTATATTTTCCATAACTTTGAATGGCATCTACGTGAAAGCTTGCCTTTGGTGCTTTTTCTTTCACCAGTTTTGCAGCTTCTTCTACAGGCTGTACTGCACCTACTTCGTTATTCACATGCATAATGGACACCAGAATGGTATCTTCCCGCAATGCCTGTTCTAATTTTCCCATGGAAATAATTCCGTTATTGTCCACCGGAATTTTCGTTATCTCAAATCCGATTTCTTCTAAAAAAGCTGTTGTTGCATGGATGGCAGCATGTTCCACTTCTGTGGTAATGATATGCTTTCCCGCTCTTTGGTTTGCCAATGCCACACCAATCAACGCCATATTATCTGATTCCGTTCCACAAGAAGTAAAAATAATTTCTTTCTCTTTTACTTTCAGTGTCTTTGCAATTCTTGTCCGCGCCTCTTTTACATAGGTTTCTGCTTCCATACCTTTTAAATGCATGGAGGACGGATTCCCGTAATCTGTAAGCATCAATTTTTCTACCAGCTCTGCCACTTCTTTTTCGCATCTTGTTGTGGCTGAATTATCCAAATATGCTTCCACGTTTCTCTCTCCTATTTTCATTCACTGACGTGAAAAGACGGCATTGTTTCAGCCATCCTGTTCCAGTTCGAACATAATGATTGACAAAGCCGTTAATCCTGCTGTTTCCGTTCGTAAAATACGTTTGCCCAATGAAATAATCTGCATATTATTTTCTTTGGCGTAAGCAATCTCTCCTTCGTCAAAACCGCCTTCCGGCCCGATAAAAATTCCTACGCTTTTGTATTGTCCTAGTTCTTTTATAACCTGCTTTGATTTTTCCATTCCATTGGCAAACTCATACGGTATAATATTATAATCTAAAGTTTTTGCATATGCAACCGCTTCTTTAAAATTCATCACGTTGGAAATTTTTGGTATCACCATACGTTTTGACTGTTTGGCTGCACTTTCTGCAATTCCCTGCCAGCGTGTAAGCTTGGATTTTTCTTTTTTTCCATCCAATTTTACCACGCAACGCTTCATGGCAACAGGAATAATTTCACTGACCCCCAGCTCCACTGACTTCTGGATAATTAACTCCATTTTGTCTGCCTTAGGCAATCCCTGAAACAGATATAATTTCACCGGAAGCTCTGTGCTGTTGGTATCAATGTCCACGATTTTCGCCACAACCTGTTCTCCCGAAATCGTCAGAATGGAACAGATATAATGTTTATCTGTTCCATTACTAACCATAATTTCTTCACCAGGTTTCATGCGAAGTACATTTTTAATATGATTTACATCGGTTCCTTCAATTATAATTTCGGAACCCTGTATCTGAGATTCTTCCACAAAAAACTGATTCATATAATTCTCCCTTACGCTTTTCTCGCTGTAATGGAGCACCAATCATTTTGATAAGTCACTTCCACTACTTCCAAACCGCTTTTCAGAATTACATCCTTCACCAGTTCTTCTTTTTCTTTTAAAATTCCTGAGGTTACATAGTAAGCACCCTTTTTCATGGTAGCCGGAATTACCGGTGTCATAGCCACCAGAATTTCCGCTAAAATATTGGCACAGACTAAATCATATTTTTCATAACCGACCTTGTCCTGTACTTCCTTGTCATCAATAAGATTTCCAAGAATCACATCGTATTTATCTTCACTGATGCCGTTTACCTGCATATTTTCCGCTACCGCTGTAATGGCACATGGGTCCAAATCGGTTCCTAATGCGTAAGATGCACCTAACTTAATTCCGGCAATAGAGAGAATACCACTTCCTGTTCCGGCGTCTAACATAACCGTATCTTTGGTAACCAACTTCTTAATCTGGCGGATACATAACTGAGTGGTTTCATGCATACCTGTTCCAAAAGCGGTACCCGGATCAATATCAATTCTCATTTTACCTTCATCTTCCGGTTTTAATTCTTCCCATGATGGTTTGATTAAAATGTCATCTACATAAAACTGTTTAAAATATTCTTTCCATTTATTCTGCCAATCAGCATCTTCTGTCTGACTTTCTGTGATGGTACATTCGCCCACTTCCATAAATTCTGCCAGTGAGGCTAATTCTTCTTTTACGCTTGCCAACAGTTCTTCTGTTTCCTGTCCATCTTCAATGTAGAAAGACACATATGCGTCATTTCCTGCATTTGGATTTTCCGGTAAAATATCCACAAACATCTGACTTTTTTCATATTCGCTTAACGGAATATTGTCTTCGATTTCTGCTCCTTCAATTCCAAGTTCCATCAGGCTGCTGACAATAATATCTTCTGCCTCTGCGATTGTTTTAATTGTAAATTTATTCCATTTCATTTCTTTACCTTTCATGGAAGAATTTATTCCGGTTTCACCTGACCTTGCTACATTTGCAGGTAATCCAGATAGTTTTGTAAATCTTCCGTTACTTTTCCTTTATGTTTAATTAATGTTGTTTCGATATTCGTTGCCTTCTTTACACGTTCTGCATTGTGACGTTCAAACTTTTCAATGCTTGCCCCATAGGATGGGTGCTGACGCAATACATCTCTAATTTTTTTAGGAAACGGTATATATTCACATAAAATTTCCCTACAAACCTTATTCAAACGCTGTGAACCTTTTGATTCCAACAATATCCATTCCGTATAATCCTGTACAAACAAACCTCGGAAACTATTTTTGGCTTTTACAAGATTCTGTTTGATTTTATCCTTTGCCTGCTGTGACAAATCACGGTTCTTTTTAAAGAACTGGGCATAGTCAAAGTATTCGGAGGTAAGGGATTTTTCACTTAAATCATTCCAATACACACCCTGAATATTTCGACAGATTTCCCAACGATACTGTCCTAACATGGCAACTGCCAGCTTCGTGAGATTTTCTCTGCACATAATCGGAAGGGCAAATCTTGCCGGAGTATCTTTTCTAGGACCGGACAATTCCTGCCACATAGCACCTTTCGTTCCCACATTCGGCATAAGAAGAATAATCGGTTTGATTTCTTTTTGAATATATTCTTTGTTTACACCATGTTCGCTGTCCCAGAACGCAACTTCTCGATAGAAACAAGAATAATCTATTTCCAGTAATGTGTCAAATGTCTTTTTCACGACACTTTTCTGTATCAGCATATTTTTCACAGATTCTCCTTCTTCCACGCATAAAATCGGACAGAAGGTCATAATTTGTCCCTGTGTCATTTTGTTGGCTGATGTAAGCATGTTACGAAGCTCGAAGATCATTTTTCCTTTCTGGTCATGCTTGTATGCTTCTTCCTGCTCTTTTGTAAATTTCTGTGTCTTTTTCATATCACGGAAGGTTGCATCATAATCCATATCAAATTCGTTTCTGGATGGCTCATGTTCTCCCTGATAAATTTTAAACAACCACTCTTTCATGGTATAAATCTGATAACCACCCATGTCTTCATCACGTTTGGTATAGAACAAATCAGCCAAAGCCACATCACTTACCAAATGTTCATCCAACATACCAAAGTTTAAGAACAGCTCTAACAATGGAATTGGCTTTTCTTCTTTTACATATTTTGTAATAACTGCTTCATAATAATCATAATACAGCGCAGTTAAGCTTCTTCTGATTTTGCTCACTTCATCTGTGGTCGCACGCTTGTCCTCCGTAGCAGCATAAACCGTTAACTGTTGACGAAGCTTTTCATTCTTTTCCTCATCTAAGCCTGCATAAGCAATAATCTTTTCCGTGGTGTTCTGAGTAATTTTACGAATAATATCCATCTGTGCTGAGGTATAGTTGCTGACTGCTCCCCCGGAAGGTGCTGTTTCAGCTGTTGCTGTGGCAGCCTCCGGTGCTGCCTGTGCTGCCGCATTCGCATCTACACCCATCATTTTTAATTTTTCCTGATAATTATTCTTTACTTTTTCTACAATCTTTTTATCGATTCCTTCAAAAGCACTTGCATATTTCAAAATTTCTTCTGCTTTTTTCAGAAGGGTGGACACATTTCCTTTTCTTCCGGCAATCTGCAAAATCAAATCTTCATACATGGAAAATAAATTGTCGCTGTCATCAGCAATCAGTGCAGGACCACTTTGTTCCAAATACTGGTCTATTTCTTCATACAGACTGGCTACATCTTCTGCCGCAGTTACAATATCATTCAAATGCTTCTGCATCATGTATTCGCTGGCTTCAAAAAATGCACCTCGCACATTACCCGGAATCGCCATCAATTCCTCCATGTACTCCATTTCTTCCTCATCCAGCTCTACACTCTGGGAAAACTCCTGTAATGCATCAATCGCCTGTGAAGCTCTACATTCCGCTTTATAACCCTTACATAACTCCACATATCTTTTATATTCTTCTTTTACATATGTATAAAACTGCTTTGTTCTGTCTTCTTCTACTTTCGCCTTATCCAAAATAAGACTTACCTGACGAATCGCTGTTGCAATGGTATTGCCAGGATTAATCTTCTGTGCAACACTAAGCTTTATATTTTCTTCCACGCTTCCATAAGGATACACTATCATCGTGGTATCCTCATCTGCAAAATAGGTGGAAGTGCTTTTTCCATTCAATCCCTCTACCAGTCCTAATATACTCCCTTTTTTAAACTCCATTCGCCCCGCCGCATTCATAGCCACAAGACGCCCCTCTGTAATCACTGCCAGCTCATTTACTATCTGGTTTTCCGAATACACAAGGGTTCCTTTCGTTACTTTTCTTTCTACTCCCGGCACTTCAACTGCACTCATTGTATACCCACTCCTTCTCCCTATTACATTTTACCGATTCCAGTGCATATATATCAGACACCAAAAGTTAATCCAGACATAATGAGCGAATCATTGTGTCAGCCAAGTTTTGTGCCTGTGATAAAGCACCGGAATTATATATTCATTTTATCACTTTTGAGTATATGTTGCAATCAATTTCAAGCGTTTTATAGCCTTGTCCCATTTGTTTTCTTGCGTTACTTTTTCGCTAATATTTCCAAGGGCTGGTCAAAAGCTGGCTGAACATATGGTAGGAATCGCTGTGTCTGTTGGCGACTGTGGAGATGGATTAGAAATTTCTGGTATCCTTTTCAAAAAACTAGCAATTTCCAGACAGGACGTCTGGAAAAGGTGCAAGGCGAGCCACGGATGGCGAGTTTGCACCGGTTGCGGGCTCCTATCCAAATCCTCACCAAGGATACCAGAAAATTTCTTATCCATCGGAACCGGAGCCAACAGACACAGCGATTCCTACCATATGTCCCTCCACTTTCCCCCTCCCTTTGTAATATCGCAAAAGAACCTCGCATGAACAATCATGCAAGGTCCTCTAAAACATCCTCTATTTAATTACCTTAATCCATCCTTCCGGAGCCTCAATCTTGCCCATCTGGATTCCTGTTAATGTTTCGTATAATTTCTGGGTTATTGGTCCCATTTTTTCCATTCCGCTTGGGAAGCAGATTTCTTTGCCGTGGTCATAAATCTTTCCTACTGGGGAGATTACTGCTGCGGTACCGCAGAGTCCACATTCTGCAAAGTCTTTTACTTCTTCGAAAAGAACTTCTCTTTCTTCTACTTCTAAGCCTAAGTATTCTTTCGCAACGTATACTAAAGAGCGACGTGTAATGGATGGAAGGATACTGTCTGATTTTGGTGTTACAATCTTGTTGTCTTTTGTTACGAACAAGAAGTTTGCTCCACCGGTTTCTTCTACTTTTGTTCTTGTCTTAGGATCTAAGTACATATTTTCATCAAAGCCTTCTTCGTGAGCTGACACGATAGCATGCAAACTCATAGCATAGTTTAAACCGGCTTTGATATGACCTGTTCCATTTGGTGCTGCACGGTCAAAATCACTGACACGGATTGTAATTGGCTTTGCACCACCTTTAAAGTATGGTCCTACCGGTGTACAGAAGATTCTAAACTGATATTCTTCTGCTGGTTTTACTCCAATTACAGGACTGGAACCAAACATATATGGTCTTAAGTAAAGTGATGCTCCTGAGCCGAATGGTGGAACATAAGCCGCATTCGCTTCTACTACTTTTTCTACAGCTTCAATAAATCTATCTTCCGGAAATACCGGCATTTCCAATCTTTTCGCTGAATCTGCAAGACGGCTTGCATTTAAGTCCGGACGGAAAGTCACGATATGACCATCTTCTGTAGTATATGCTTTTAAGCCTTCAAATATAGTCTGTGCATACTGTAATACACCTGCACATTCACTAATTGTAATCATGGCATCAGAAGTCAAAGTACCTTCATCCCATGCTCCGTTTTTGTAGTTGGAAACATATCTTAAGTCCGTCTGCATATAGCCAAAGCCAAGATTGGACCAGTCAATATTTTTCTTTTCCATAATATCCTCCATTCCGCTGCCAAGCAGCTCTACCTATTGTATTTCAATTTCTGTCGCTTAAAAATTTTCATACAGTGTTTTCACACTTATCTTTCGGCAGATTTCCCATGTGGGTAATTATACATCAATTATGTATGTTTTGCAACAATAGAAAGTTGAGATTAATTAATCTCCTGTGCTGCTTCACAAACCTTATGTAAAAACGGAATAATGTGATTTTGAAGCGATTCTGCCACTTTTGAGCCATCGCCGGTTTCATAAGCTGTACTAAAGCTTACCAACGCAGAATTTAACTCCTCTTTATTCAGTCTTTCTGTTCCTTCATTAAAAGTATCCATTGTTCTATTCAACACTTCTACCGTCCAGTTAATCCCCTGAATAATATTCTGCATCACTTTGGAGAGAAGTGTAATCTTTCCTGTTTTCAAGTCTTCTATAATGTCTTCACAGGCTGCAATTAATTTTGTGTCGTACTCGCAAATCCCCTGGATTGCTTCTAAAATTTGTTCTCTTGTTGGTTCCATTTTTCTCCTCCTAAAAACTTTGATTTAATATATTTAACATTTCTTTGATTCTTACTTCATAAGTATGATACTTCTTTACCTTCTCATACCCTTTTTCAGCTATCTTACGTCTGACATCATCGTGTTCCAGATAGTAACTGCATTTGTTTTCCAATTCTTCCAGACTTCCATAGGTTTCTATTTCTGTTCCCAGTTCAAAATGTTCCGGCAACTCTGTCTGATAATTAGAAATCACAAAACCGCCCGCTCCCACAATATCCCAAATACGTTGAGATATCCCTGTTTTGATGCTTTTTGCAGTAGGGTTTAAGTTTATCTTACTGCAATGGAAAATCTTAGGCATTTCATAGCGGGATTCTGCGCTTCCGCAGCAGATTACATTCTGCAGAGTTGAAGTATCACTTTGTGTATAAAAATGCACCGGGAATTTTTCCGCCAATTCGTTAAGCAGTTGTATTCGTTCCATCTCAGAAACTTTTACACCTAAATATTCATCCGCGATAAACATGGCATCGTCAATTTCGTAATCTTCCGGCGCAACTTCCCAACTGACTACCTCTTTAAACTGACTTACAATTTCGGGCGACAACACCTCTGCCAGAAAATTGTACCCGTATATTTTCAACTGGGCCGCCATAACACCTTCTAAATATCCCTGCAAATATTCCGGCATCATCTGGATTTTATTATAGGGACATTTTTCTGTGTATAAGGAACCGATAAAGGATATATCTGCCGTATATTTTCCCCGCTCTGCCCCTGTCATGCTGCCGCACACTTGATCCCAATGTTCTGTATTGGTAGCAAGGGGCAAATGAAATATTCCATTGGGATTTTTCGGATAAAACTGCTGATACAAGGCTCTATCAAATATAAAAATCCGGTTACAGTCATTTTTCACTGCATCAGAATACATCTGAAACACCGGGCTGTCTACAAGCCAGCACACATATGGAATCCTTAACACATTACAAAGCTTGGACACAATCGGGAAAAAGTTCATGGAAAACACAAACTCATAATTCCCTGCCAGAATTACCTCTGATAATTTTTTTAAATATACCGTATCATAGTCCGGTTCATTCATCATTTCATTAAATTCATCTACCTGATAGCCGTTTTTACGAAAACCATCAATCACGTCCGGCTCGCAAATACTTTGGTAGCGGCAGATGAGGATTGATTTTTGCTGCATCTCTTCCTGATTCCTTTACTTTTGATATAGGGTTATAATATTTCTTTATCGGCTGAATTGTGGGATTTCTCAATAGTGTATATTTCAAGATTTCGTATTACTTTCCATCGTTATGTATTAAATTTCACTACTTCATATTCATAAATTACAGAACATATTTTTAGAATTTCTTCTTTACTTTTTCCTTCAAGCTGTTTTACAAATAATTCTACAATCATATTATTATACTCCATATTTGTATAACTCCCCTTATTATCTATAGTATCTCTCAAAAATTTAATCAATTGCTCTGTTTTTTGTTGTTTATCATTTAATTTAAATCTTGCAATATGTGTTTTTATAAATTGTTCTTCGCTCCATGAATATCTATGCATTCTACTTGGTTTGAACTCTGCCTCTAAAACGTCATACTCCAGTTCCAACATTTCTCCTGTATCTTTCCCTTTTACCCCCAACGGTTGTGAAATTATTTTTGAATCATCATTTTCTATATACCTCGCCTTTAATTTCTCATATGCCTCACATGGTTTTACACTTTTGCGTTAAAATATTCTACATTGCTTCATCCAATATACCCGGACAAAATCTCATACACGCACTTCCACCTTTCACACATATTCTTTTTACCAAATGTTCCTTGAGTTGTATTCTTTTTATATGTTTTAGAGTCTAAAATATTACGTAACATTTCTTCTGTAATATCCTTATTTATATTCTGCTTTTCATACACCACAAAAAGACTCGCTAATAATGTGGTACTTTTCTTTTTCAACAAAGCAGTTTTAAAATAATTCATAAACTTTTCCAAACTATTCCTATAGTCTTCTATCACTTCTAAATTTCCGTCTAACTTAACTGCATATTCAGAAAAAACATCTAAAAATGTAGATTGTCGTCCTCGATACTCCCTAAATTTAAACTCGCCATCCTCAAAATACACATATTTTTTATACGCACACAAGGTAAGTAGTGCTTCCATATCTTTTTCTTCTTTTTCATCCCCCCATAACTTTCTCCACTGCATATTATTATCATTAAATTCACGCAACATATCATAAAACTGACAATCATATACCCCATTTCGAATCTCTTGATAATTAAGACCAATTCCACCACGATTTAAATTATTAAATATCGTTTGAATTGTTTCAAATCTTTTTTCTGGATTCGACCATCGCATTTCAATAACCGTAATTGAAACGTAATTTAATGTTCGCTTTATATCTTCTGGCAAAGAATTATAAGAAATATCAATTTCATTCTCGTCATCAATTTTTATTTTTGTTTCCAATTCTTCTAATTCGTATGCTTCTTCCAATGCTTCTTTAAAACTTTTATTCTCCACATCCAATTTTCTATAATCTACGGCACAATTTCTCTTTATATTAATATATTTCCCAATATAATAAAAAAACAAACTAAAAATTCTTTGTTGACCATCCAGTATTTCTAATTGATTCTTTTCATTACGATATGTATAAATTGGCGGAATTGGAAACTCACAAATCAAAGACATCACTAAATCTTGCAGCTGTTCTTTCGTCCATTTATATTTTCTTTGATACTTAGGAATAACATAAAGATTATCGTTCACACCTTCCATAAGTGTCTTAAATCCAACATCCGATTTATACTGTTGTATTTTTACATTTTTCAAATATCCCAAAACATCTTGTTCCATCATTATCCTATTCCTTTCTCTAAAGCACATTAACACTTGCCCTTTTATTATAACAAAGCCTTGTGGAATACCACAAGGCTTTGTTATAATCCATATACACGAACAAATTACGCTGTTCTTTCTTTTCTCAATTCTTTCACATATGATTCCAATGTATTTACACGCATTGACAGGTGAAACTGTTCATCAGTTACTTTTTTATATTCAGACAACTTTTCGTACAAGTCCAGATGATTCTCTGCAATAATAGAAATATTCCTGCGAAGTTCATTTTCCATTATCAATTTAACCCCCGTCACATCATCCTGCACTTTCTGGATTTCTTCTTTCAGTTCACTTTGCACTCCCTGGATTTTTTCTTTTAGTTCACTTTGCACTCCCTGGATTTTTTCTTTTAGTTCACTTCGCACTCCCTGGATTTCTTCTTTCAGTTCACTTCGCACTTCCTGAATTTCTTCTTTCAGTTCACTTCGTACTCCCTGGATTTCTTCTTTTAGTTCACTTCGTACTCCCTGGATTTCTTCTTTTAGTTCACTTCGCACTTCCTGAATTTCTTCTTTCAGTTCACTTCGCACTCCCTGGATTTCTTCTTTTAGTTCACTTCGCACTCCCTGGATTTCTTCTTTTAGATTTTTCTCCAATGCGTCCATTTTCCTGTCTTGTTTTGTTACTGCCTCTACAAGAAAACTTAATTTTTCCGAATCAGTCATATCGTATCCCCTTCTCTATGATATTGTCTCGTTCCTTCAATTTAGTAAATCAATTATAGCATAGGGCTACTTTGAGAACAAGAATATCACGGCTAAAAAATAGCTGGTGAAAATACACTTCAATTTGTTAAAAATTTTTAAGAACGCAACTTCTTCTTGAATATTGCACAAACCTAAGAGGAACCGTTATCGACTTATGTTGCAAATGTCACAAATTCCGTTACATTGAATTCATATTTTGCATCATTTCCGTTATATCGCATATATAATTTATAATTCGGATTCATTTCATGTAACATTCTTGGGATTTGCCAAATGTCATAATTGTTATGATAAGTACAAATAGCAAGTTTTGGCTTTTCTTCCGTAATGTGTCTGGCGGCTCCTGTATTCTGAATAATATGTAGTCTAGAAAAATATACACAATAGGCAACACGAATCCTAAGACGCATGCTCCTGCTTTCTCATAATTTTATACAATGTTGTAACAATATCGTCATCGGATAACATGAGTTTTTCTTCGAAGCAGTCTGAAAGCTGTTTTTCAAAAGTTTCAAGCAAAAAGAAGTAGATATTTTGAATTGATTTCCTGATTCACTTTTACGTTTAAGGAATCTTTATCTAAACTCACTTTCTTTTTTATTCCCAAAAACGCGTAAGCAGGACATGATAAACCAAGGGTTTCAATATACAAATCTCCATACTCTGAAACAAATCTTGGATATGATTTACATGTGTTAGATAGTAAATTTTCTCCATACGTTCCATGTATGGAACACAGTCCTTCACTTGTAATAAATGGGCACTTGCCATCCTGGGGAATAATCCTGTGAGGAACTTCTTTTGTAATTTTACTATCCAATTGTCCGGACATTCTGCATTCCAACATTTAAATTTATCATAATATTCTATCTTGATTATCTTAAACATATAATTCGCCCCCCTTTAATCACTTCTTCAACTTATTTACCTTATATAAGACACTGGTATCTGAAAGTGCATTAATTTCAAACGCTTCATTTCCAAAATAGTTTTTGTCCAATTCTTCCACCTTAAATCCTGCTAATTCCAACCTTTTGATAAAATCAGACTTTGCATATTTTCTTGTATGATCATCCTGTCCAAATCTCTTCCAACATTCTTCCACCGGTCTGCCCCATTCTTCATCCGTTTCTTTCTGATTCAAATCCAAAGGAACTAATACCAAACCATAACCACCCTGTTTTGTAATGCGAAAAAGCTCCTCCATCGCTCTTCTGTCATCCTGTACATGCTCCAAAACATGAGAACAAATCCAAATATCATAGCTCTCTGTTTCTACCATATCCATATTCTGCAAGTCCACTTTGAACGTTACTTCTTCCATAAACAAATCGCATGTATCGTATCCTGCGTTTTCCTTAATTTTCAAAAACATATCAACTGCACTAGATGGAGCAATCTGAAGAATTCTTTTTTTCCTCAATTCTTCCTGCTGCAACGCGAGTACAATTAAGCGTTCTCTGTCAAAACTTCCACAGACCGGACAGACCGCTTCTTCACTATTTTGCGTTTCATGTTTCCATGCAACTGCACCATAATATTCCTGCATATAATCATAATATTTTGTAAGTGGAAGAAAAAAATTCTGTTGCCTACAGCAACAACAAGTATGACGCTGTTTTTCTGCCTCTCTCAATGCCAGAACCATATTTTCCTGCATTGTTAAAATTGAATCCTTTACATCATTCTGCCATGTTACACTTATATTTTCTTCTAATTTACAAAACAGCCTGTAGTAATTCTCCTCGAAAAATTCCGAGCGAAAAACACAATGTTCTAGATACTTTGCAACCTCTGTTACATTTTTCAGCAATGCTTTTACTGTATCCTCCGATAAAAACTCATCTGTCTGAAAATATGTTACAATCTTATTGACAATTGGTAACATTCCACTTAATGTATGGTAATTTTTATTTTTCAATTTATAGATTCTTACTGTTTCTTCGTTTTCTTTTTTAACTCTTTCTTCCACTGTTCGGGGAATTGTGTAATTATTTTCCATTGTTTCTATCCTTTTAACAAAATGTTGCTTACTATAACCTTTAATTCTTGCTAACCAATACTTCTTTGTTTCAAACTACCCTCTCGCTATTTTTACTTAAATATTCTACACACCTAATCTATCTCTTCATGTACTGTTGCATATATATTTTTTTAGCCTCCTCATATTCTGCCGGAAGACTAACATTATACTTTCCGGTGTGAACGCACCATGTAGAATTTTGACGTGCCACTACTACTTTATACTGATTTCTCTTAAATTCCTGACACTGGGATAAATCATAGAAATGCCAGTTTTGAAACAAATCTTCTCTCCATGGTATGTCATACTGGGTTACCAGCAATACACCATCCAAAGCTTCCACCTCTTTGTAGTCTTCCGAAAAGGTATTTTTCAGGCTATACTCCTTTGCCAAGACCGCATCCTGATATAAATTCATATGTATTTCTTCCGGTTTACCATTCCACCAGATACCATTATCCGGCATATGCTCTGCACCCGCTACTCCAATCATCCCTACCTGTTTATCCTCAAATATTCTGCAGATTTCATACAGGATATATGGATTAACCAACATGGCATCCTGATGCATATAAACCTTAATGTTTGCATCCGTCTGCCTCATGCCCCGATTATAGGCTTCTGTCATGGATTTCGCTCCACGTACCGGGATAATCTCTATCTGCATCTTTTCCGGCACTTGCAAACGTTTCAAATAGTACACTGCTTCCTGATAAATTTCTTCATCATTTACCGCAGAGATAAAGGCTACTTTCTTCGGTATATCTTTTATTTCGCAAATATTATCAAATTCTTCTTTTTCTGACTGACCATTACAAAATTGAGCAAAAAACTGTGCATATTCTTGCATATCATACTGACAAAATATTTTTTTCAAATAATGAAAAATTCTTTCCTGGTGAAATCCAATCGCAACAATCATATAATAAATTGCAACTTTCGATATTGCTTCCTCTTTTACATATGTTACAAATTCTTTATCGTCAGAAGCATTCATATCAATTCTTCTTACCATAAATCTAAGTTTTATAAACCATGATTTGATTTCTTCAAAATTTTTACCTTCTATCTTCCATGGAGTCTGACCATTGTTTATTTCTGACTGATAAATATTTAAACATTGATGAATAAAAGCATTATCAGCATCTATCCAATGCATACCATCCAAATGTTTCATGATGTTAGCATAACAACGAACCGAATATGATATTTCTCCTGCTTGTATCCATTCCATTAATTGCTGCTTTAACTCCCTGTTACGCGCCTCCACAAAAGGAGTTATTTGGGGTAGCATAATTTCTAAAAAGTTATTTAGCAGTTTCTTGTTTTCTTCTGGACTACAATAAAAAGCTTCCATATATGCGCCATATGCCATAAGCATTTTGCTTTCTTTCTCCAACTGATTACCTAATTGCATGTATGTACTAAAATCCATTTCTGTCCCCTTATTCTCATCATATATTATCTTGTATAAATTTTATTCACGGTAAATATTATCAGCTAACTATATTGCATATAAAACAGTTTCTTCAACCGAAGAACTGTGATGTCTTAAATAAATCTTGTAATTAAACTCTTTCAAAAAATTAAAAATATCAATAATATCCTGATTTTTATGATAAATACAAATAGCTAAACGAGGTTTATTTGCTTTAATCAAGTTATATGCTCCTTTGAGTGCAGCATATTCACTTCCTTCAATATCCATTTTAATGACACTGACATTACTATAAGCCGAATGATTATCCAGTGCTTGAACTTTTACTTTACCGTTTCCGTTTTCACCTAAGGTTGAACCAAGCGTTCCTGTGGAACAAAACTCCAGTACCATATCCTCTGAATATAAACCTGCTATTATAGGATTAATTTTTCTCAATTCTTCCGGCTTAAAATTATGCAACAACTCTATCATATTGAACTGGTCTGGTTCAAAACAAAGTACTTCCTTTGGCATAAAACCTTCAAGTTTTTGAATTTCCTTAATACTATCTCCAACAAACGCTCCACCATCCACTAAAATATCTTTCTCTGATATATTCAATAATTTCCAATCATATAGTGCATCTACGTATTTCAATTTACTCAAAGCTCTTACATCCCCGTATATCTTGCATGCAAATAAGCCTCCAAAATATCTTTTGATTGCGAATCCTGTAGCATATCATATATTTCACCAAATACATCTGCGTTTTTTCTTAAAAAATCAAAATGTATGACGTGAGAATCATAGGCATCCAAATACTCTACAAATTTACTCCCCTTGAAAATTTTTCTACATTGTTCAAGTCTGTCAAAATCTATATTTCCAAGTAATACATTATATTTTGTTTGTGACAACTCAAGTGCCTCAAATAGACAGCATGGATAATCTCTTCCCTTTATTTGCATACTTTTACCAGTATGGTAATACTTTTCCTCATCCACAAACCCATACAATTCAATCTTATTATTTAAAAGCATTTCTGCAACCGAAACAGCAAATTTTCCTGTTCCGTATACAATTACAGGTTTCCCGTCAGTTCGTAAGTCCTCAATAACAGACTCTCTTGTCCTATATCCATCTAATTTCAAAAAATCCAACCCTAGCACTCTGCTTCTCTCCCTCTACAATAATTACAAAGTAATTTTTTCAATATATTTCTTCTAAAACCCAGCATTATTTTGGGTCATTAATCTATATTTTAATTCTGCTAACTTCCAGTCCGTTTCATTATCTATATCCTGAACTTCCAATTCGTCTGTAATAATTGGCACAATTTCTTCTGTGATAATACCAGACATTTTCATAAACTCCTTAACAGAATAACAATAATACTGCCCCGCATCATGATATATTGTTTCTAAATCCTGCGAACGAGATTTATAAAATTCGGGCCATTTCATATTTAACTTGCCTTCCTGCATAATATAACCTCGCAACGGCGGATAGGAAAAAGCTGTTACCGGTAAAACTAATGATGCCTTTTTACTCTTTAATTCTTCCACTGCATGTCTTAATTTTTCTGCTGTCACAAAAGGTGCCGTAGGATAAATACAAGTCATATATTTGTATTCTAACCCCAACTCTTTGTATGTATCCAAAACTTCTTTCAAAACATCCGCTGTAATAGCAAAATCGTCAGATGTCTTAGCACTTCGAAGAAAAGGTACCTCAGCTCCATACTTTTTTGCTATTTCTGCTATTTCTTCACTGTCCGTGCTTACCATAACTGTATCATAAATCCCTGACTCGATTGCTGCTTGAATCGCGTATGCAATCATAGGCTTTCCACAAAACTCTTTAATATTCTTTTTCGGAATTCTTTTACTGCCGCCTCGGGCGGTGATTATTGCTATGTTTTCTTTCATATTCTTTCCTCTTTATGTTTACTCTCCAACTTTATATCCATTTAAAATTAACAAATATTTCAGAGCCATATTCCGGCATCCATTTAATCATATTTTCAAATCCGTCCATTACTCTATCATCTAAAATTCCTTCATTTAAGCATCGCATCATTTGTCCATGGGTAAATGGTTTAATAAAGTAACTTCCTTCTTCTAATATTTTCGCCCCTGTATTTTCTATGAGTTTTTTAAGAGAATTCATATCAAAAACACTATTCTGCTGCATCTCAACATTTCTTTGTGTCATACAATATACTTCTGAAATAATTCCACTTTCCATAGCTAACAGTCTATGTATTGATTTTGCATTAGGTACATTCACATGTATCACAGTATCTTTGTCACAAAGTTCTTTAATAGCCTCCAAAAATTCTTTCGGATTTTCTATTTCATGCAACAAACTTCCCAAAATTACAAAGTCATATTTTCTACTTCTTAAATCCTTTATTTTTTCTTCCACCATTCCCTCTACAAACATAATGTTTTTGTCTTCTAAATCTTTTTTTGCCTGTTCAATAAATTTATGCCCTGGCTCCACTATTGTGTATTCTTCAACAACTTCACTCATGACATTGGCCTGTGAATTCATTCCACAACCTATTTCTAAAACGGACTGAGGCTTATACTTTTTTATTTGCTTATTGACATTTTTTTGTCTATATTTCACTTGATATAACTCTTCAAAAAGATTTTCCGGTTTCTCATATTTCAAATAGTCCTTTTCATATTTTTCTATTGACCTCATTACTGTTTCTCCATTCTAATTATACTTTTTACTTATTGTATAAGCCAAACTAACATCACAACCTATACTTTCTTTAAAATCACATAATCCAATATTGGGAATACTATTTTCTGTTGATATTCCAATATCAATCATCTCTACTCCCAATTTTCCATAATATTGTATCAATTGATATGCCAGAAAATTAATCGGTTTCTTTTCACTATATCCCGGAATATCGCCCCAATAAATTACCCTGACTATTTTTTTATTTATCCAAAATACAAACGCCGCCGCAATCCCTTCTTCTCCATTTTTCACTTGAAATATATCTGCTTTTACAATCTGCACTGTATCTAAAATTTGTTGGAATTCCATGCGTAGTGGTCTACTCTTATTTTCTCTATTAACTTTTATAATATTATACGCTTCACGTTTCTCTTCCACATTGGTGCATATCATAAGTTCCAAGCCCGATTGTAGTGCAATTTTCAAATTTTTTCTTCCATTATGCGGAAGAAATAAACTGTAATTGTCGCTATACACCTTTTGTAAATCAAGATGAAAATTTAAATCTCTTTGTTCCACTTGATAACCATGAATACCAAATGCATTTATAAAAACGGAAACATCTCTTTCTTCAAAAGCTACCGGCGGCATGACAAATTTAATGTATTGTATATTTTCCTCTATACAATACTCATCCAGTTTTCCAATTGCCTGATATATATACTGCACATCAACTTTATCTTTTGTCTTTACAAACATGGCATATGGTGCTGAAAAAGGCGCAAGCAGCTTGCCCGCCTCTTTTCCAAAGCAAATTCCCAAACGATACTTTTTCTCTTTAAATCCCAAATATACTAAGTCGTCTACCTTATATCTGTTAAGTTCATTAAAATCGCTTTTTGAAAATACATATCCCGTTTTTTTAAATATAGAATCAAATTCTGTTTTAGTTAATTCAACAATTTCCATATATGTCCTCTTATTTGTTTTTTAATTCATTTAGTTCTTCTTGAGTTTCACTCAATTGCTGTTTTAATGCACAGACTTGTTTCATCAATTCCTCTGTCTTTTTCATATTAATGATATTCTCATACCAATAGTCGAAATCAATACCTGTCAAATTCCAAAACTCACTTCTTGGGACATTATAAAAACGTTCTACACATTCTCTGAATTTTCTTTCATTGTAATGTTTAAAATAATAGTTAATTGCCGTATCTGCATAGGCAGACTTTAACATGACTCTAAACTTTTCGCACTCTATACAAAATCCTTCTGCTGTCGGTTCCAATATCAAATCTTCTTGAAATGCCTCCATAAAGAAATCCGGTGTGGTGTGTTCCATAATATCCAGCAACACATATTTACTTTCTATACGTCCTCTTACAAGTGACTCCTTCGTGGGACTGCTGATATTATGATTTTCTCCTTCACTGTGCACACGATATCTACATAGCGTTTCAGGATATATGTAAATATTACTAACTTGTAACAAACGCATCCAATATTCCCAGTCCTGTATCTGCCTATATTGAAATCTCAAAGGTCCTATTTTTTCATACAATTCCCTTCTCAAACACATAGATGGAGCACAAAGACAATTTCCCGTTAGATAAAGTTTTCTAAACCACTGTCCTCTTGATAAATTTTGCTCTGTGAAAACTTTATTAAAAATAGTATCTTCTATAGGAGCATCATTTGCATCTACAATTTCTGGTTTGCAAAAACAACAACCATACTCTTCGTTATTTTCTAAAAAAAACACATACTTTTCCAACAATGTTTCTTTCCACATGTCATCCGAACATATACCAGCTATGTATTTTCCCTGGGCTTGTTCATAAATATATTCACAAGCACCAAAACTGGTGTTCTTCTCGAATCGGATAAATCTAATTCTGGAATCCTTATACTGACTAATCACTTCTGCAGAATTATCCGTAGAACCATCATCGGCAATAATAAATTCAAAATTTTCATACGTCTGTCCTAAAACACTTTCTATGGCTCTGCCCACAAATTCTCCATGATTATAACTCGGCATAACTACTGATACCAATGGTCGTTTCATTTAAATTTCCTCCCTATAATAATTCAACACTTCAACTACCTTCTCAATCTCCTGCTCTGTCATTCCCGGATACAGCGGTATACTGATTTCTTCCTGACAAATTCTCTTTGTATTTGATATATCCACAACCATATCCCTGTATTCCCCGTAAGCCTCCTGCTCCGGAATCGGAATCGGATAATGTACGTTTGTTCCAATTCCATTTTCCTGCAAATACTTCTGTAAATTATCTCTATCTCTACATAAAACAGGATAAATATGAAATACATTGCGTTCTTCCAAAAGAGAATCTTCACAAGGCAGTATCAGTCTGGAATTTTTGATTCGCTCATTGTAAATTTTCGCAATACGAATTCGTTCCTGATTCCATTCATCTAAATATTTTAATTTTACACTTAAAAATCCTGCCTGCAGTTCATCCAGCCTGGAGTTACAGCCTTTATAACGGTGACAATATTTTTCCTTTGAGCCATAATTACTGATCGCCCTCATTTTGTCAGCCATTTCCTTGTCATTCGTTACAATGGCTCCTCCGTCACCTAATGCTCCTAAATTTTTTCCCGGATAAAAACTGAAGCCGGCTGCATCTCCCAGATTTCCAGCCCTTTTTCCTTGGAATTTTGCTCCATGTGCCTGTGCCGCATCTTCGATTATTTTTAGATTGTGTTTTGCTGCAATTTTATTGATTTCATCCATATCTACGGTTCTTCCGTAAATATGAACCGCCATAATTGCTCTTGTTTTTTCCGTAATCTTTTCCTCAATCAGTGAGGTATCTATCGTATAAGTGTCTTCTTTTGCATCAATAAAAACCGGAGTTGCACCCACATATGTAATCGCCAATACACTGGCAATAAATGTGTTAGCAGGTACAATAACTTCATCTCCCTCACCTATGTCATATGCCTGCAAAATGATTCGTAATGCATCTAATCCATTGCCTACTCCCACACAATATTTCGCACCACAGTATTCTGCAAATTCCTGCTCAAATTTTTCCAGATACCCTCCCATAATGTACCAACTGTTATCCAGAACTTTTTCATATACAGCATCCAATTCCCCTTTTATAGGTTCATGTATTGCCTTTAAATTTAAATATGGTATCATTTTGTTTCTTCTCCCTCATTTAATGCTTTCGCTATACGCAGACTTCCTTTCCCGTCTACCTTCCGCTGCAGACTTTTAGAAATTTCTTCTCTGCGTTTTTTATCATCACGAAGCCTGTTTAATTCCCAAACCAGCTTCTTCATTTTTTCCTCTATCTCTGTTCGCATATCTCCTGCATAAAATGTCTGATTCTCCTTTTCAAACCACTTCACATTATCAAACTGATTCTCTGCAATTGCATAAGTAATAAAAGGAGTCCCACAAGCACTCAATTCATATAGCGTAGTTCCGCCCGCAGAAACTGCAATATCTGCCCATTGCATATAATTCCACATATCATTTATCTGAATTAATAGTTCTATATTTTCATATTCCTGTTCCAATTCCTGCAATTGTAAGATGTCTTTATGAAATGCACCGCAAATAATTTTTAGTTCATAGTTTTGTAATACATCTTGTCTTAACAATTCCTGTAAGAAAGCCATTGTCACACCATAATTATCGGCACCACCGGAAAGAAACACTATCCTTTTGCCATAAGAATTTATTATTTTTTCTTTTTGAGTGCTATATTCCTTCCTTAGTGGAGCATAGCTTGTACCCAACAATAATTTTGTATTTTTATAACGCTTTGGATATTCAAATTTTTCACTATAATTTGCATAACAAATCAAGCAATCACATGGATAAATAAACTGATTCAAGTCATCAATATAGACCACCCGAATCACTTCCTTTACCTTCTTCAGATAAGCCTCTGTTACTTCATACTTATCCACAATCATATAGTTTGCAGGGTTTTCCTGTAGGAAGCTTATCAGGGTTTCCAGTTCCAGTTCCGGCTTATCCCATATACTGTTCAGACATATCATGGGATAGCCTCTTTCCTCAAGTAACTCCTGCCCCTTCTTATCTGCTGTTATAAAGGTAATGCTTTCTCCAAGACTTTGTAAGGCGTCTGCAATGGAAAGACATCGCATCAAATGTCCCATTCCAATCTGTCTATTCACATCGATTCGTATGTAAACCATACCATCACCCCTTTAAGCCCTTCTTATATTCTCCAATCACATCTTCCCATTTTACTGTATTGTGTTGGGTATATTTCTCGAAATCCGAACCGCTGTGATATGTGCCTTTCTCTGTTGGTATTGTTCCTTCGATTTCATCATGTAACAATGGTTCACAATTTTCCATAAACAACTTCACAATTTCTTCATTAAGTTTTTGATATGTTGTGACAAAGGTTTCCTTATTTTCATCAAATTGCAATCTTTTTTGAAGTAATATCTTTCCTTTATCTAACCTTTCGTCTATCTGATGAATGGTAACTCCTTTTGGGGTATCATCGACAAAACTCCAAAAATTAGGATTCTTTCCACGATTCCACGGCAAATAAGAAATATGCAGATTCAAAATCGGAGTAGACATAAACTCAATCACTTCTCTGCTGATAATGTATATATAGCTATAACTGATAATCTTATCCGGTTCTATCTTCTTAAGTAATTCTATATCTATTTTATCACTCCATAAAACCACTTCATGTTGGTTCTGTTCTAATTGTTTTGCTAATTTCAAAGCCAACTCATTATTATATAAAAATAATATTTTCATTTTTGTAACCTTTCTGTAACTATTTTGTAATCATTTCAAAACTTAGCGGTTCGCCCCGTTTAATGTCCTGAGTTGCCCTTTTTCCAATTATCTCTTTATAATGTTTTGGTTTTAGACCATATCCCGGACGAATACTTCTAATATTCTCTTCATTGAATTCTTCTCCAGCTTTGATGTCCTGTACCGCAAATAAAGAACGTCGAAAAACTATACTACTTTCTTCCTGCTTTGCAGCCCCATAGGAAACCTTTCCCAGTGCTGTTTCCGTCATTCGAATATCCTTCACCATAGAACTGAATTCTTCCGGTGTCATGGAAAATGATGCATCCGGATTTTCAATCTCTCTACTGATACAGAAATGCTTTTCAATCACGCTTGCCCCCATTGCCACCGCGGTCACTGCACTCATAGAACCCAAGGAATGGTCTGATAAGCCTACCGGAACATCAAATCTTTCTCTCATATCCATAATGGTTCTCAAATTCATTTCTGCCGGATTTGCCGGATAAGCACTGGAACATTTCAAAAGAATTAACTGTTCATTTCCTTGACCGTATACTGCCTTTTTTACATCTTCAATTTCTTCTATAGTTCCCATTCCTGCGGAAACAATCATTGGCTTTCCTTTGGATGCTACATATTCCAAAAAAGGAATATCCACCATTTCAAAGGATGCTACTTTATAAAAGTCCATTCCCATGTCTTCCAAAAAGTCTACTGAGCTTTTATCAAATGGTGTTGAGAAAAATGCTATCCCTATTTTTTCGGCTTCTTCTTTTAATTCAGCCTGCCACTCCCACGGAGTATAAGCCTTCTGGTATAGACTATATAAATTTTCTCCTTTCCATGTACCATCAGTAATCTGAAAATAAGAATTACTGCAATCTATGGTCATTGTGTCCGGAGTATAGGTCTGTATCTTGATACAATCCGCTCCGCTTTCTTTTGCCGCATGAATAATTTCTTTTGCATAATTTATATTTCCGGCATGATTTGCTGACATTTCTGCGATGATATATGCCGGATTCTCTCCGCCAACCTTACGGTTTCCCAATAAAATTTCTTTCATAATTCAATTCACCCTCTTACTTTATTTTACGAATCAGCATAAAACCTTCAGCATACTCTAAGCCCACTTCCATTCCTCTCTTTTGTGCTAATATTTCGATTCCCTTCAATGACCGTGGATGAGGAAATTCACACAATTCAGACACATAGCACTCCATGGCTTCCTTCTTTTGTTTGCAATAATCTGTAATATCAACGTAAACATTTGGAGAAAAGGCTGATTGCCCGCTATAATCAAAATTCCATTCCGAGGAAGATAACGTTTCAAACGCATAAATCTCTTTTACAGGATAATCCCCAATAGGACGGGTAGCTGTCAATACCGCTCTTGCCGTATACTGATGATCGATATTCAAATCTCCGCTATAATGGGTATATATAATTTCCGGCTGTATTTCCTTTACATACTTTTCTACACCTTTTACAATATCCAGTAAATCCATTCTGTCAAATCGATTATCCGGAAAATTTTCAAAAAAGAGATCGGTATATCCTACTTTCTTTCCGCTTTCTATGGTATTTTTATGCAAATCATCTATCACAGCTTTGTCAATATCTTCTCTTTTTTCTCCTCTAGAGGTCTGACCTTCTCCCAAAATCAGTCCATACACCTTATCACCTGCTGCTACATGCTTTGCAACCGTTCCACCCACACCTAAAATTTCATCGTCCGGGTGTGCCGCTACTACTAATACTTTTTTCATATATTCTCCCTTCTGCGAAATGTCACTTTCGCCTCCACCTTATCTTCTGCTAAAGCTGCCTGTTGAAATTCCAGTCTATAATCTCCAAATTCTAAATATGCATTAGGATATCCTTCCGCATCCAACATACGAATATAATCGTAAATGGTTTCTAACGACATATCACTCTTAATTTCTCCATCCTTTGGTTTACGGCGTTTGAATACTACCGGTTCTCCCTGTTGTTCTTCCGGCTTTGGGAGTTCTTTGATAAATTGGGGAATCATTTGCTCAAAGATTATTTTTGAAGCACGTTGGTAGATTTCCTGAGCCGTCCCTGCAAGACTTAACGGCTTTTTCATATATACCGGTCCTGCATCTATTTCTTTGGTTACTTGAATTGCCGATAACATAGTGTCCTTATGTCCTCTCACAATAAGATTTTGTAAGGGACTTCCACCTCTCCCATAAGGAAGGTCTGTCATGTGAAACACCACACAATTCCAACGGTTTGTGATTTCTTCCGGAATAATATAGGACCAGTGCGGGAAAAATATAATATCCGGATTATATTTTTCCAGATTTTCTACCGTCAATTCTTCTTTTTGGGTATACACCTGAATTGGGTGCATATCTGTCAATTGTTTCTGCAAGCAATATGCATTCTCTATATTCCACGACTTAATTGTTGCGATAATCACTTTCATATTTCATTCACCATCATTTTATCTGTTTTCTAAATTCTATATAATTATTCTTTTGGTTTTTGTGCATAACCACATCTTTGAAACGCTTTTACTGAAGCCTTATTTTCTTTTTTGACTTGTGCCATCAACACAGTAATTCCATATCCATTTTCTTGCAATGTTTCTTCTAGCTTTTTTAAAAGCTCTACCCCATACCCTCTTTTTCTCATACGCTTTGCAATACTGTAATCTATCATAGCAGTATCTCCCATAAGATTTAAACGAATTTGCCCGATTTCTTCTTGCGTTCCCTGCGTTTTTTTTCCAAAATATATTGTAAAATATTCTTATCTTTCATAGCCTTAGCATACCATGCTACATGAGTGTCATATGGGATTTTCTCTGTCTGAAATGCATTCTTTCTAACTTCAGAATCATTTACCCACTCATAAAGTAAATCCCTATCTTCTTCTACAGCTTTTCTCAAATACAATGTCATATTACTTCCTCTTATTTCGCTATTTTTTCCAAGATACACTGTACCCTATTGTCATAAGTATGCATAAGAGAAACCTTTCTTCTACCATTCTCTGCAATCTGCAATCGTTCTTCTTCATGATTTAAATAATAATCTATCTTGCAAAGCAAATCTTCTTTGCTTTCATATACGACCAAATCTTCTCCCAACACAAATCCATTTTCTGTCAAATCTGCCTGATAATTGGTAATCAAAAATCCGCCTGCTCCCAAAATGTCATATACCCTTAAAGGTACTCCCGCCTGTATGCTTCTAAGGGATATATTCAAATTAATTTTACTCTTTCGGAAAACCTTTGGCATTTGCGTTGCATAGTCAACGTAATCAAACTTTTCGAGCCTTCCCACGGCTTCTTCCCACCAACTTGCAGTATACAGGCTGACCTGATAATATTGTGTAAGCATTGACAATAACTCCGTTCTTTCGATATGAGTTACTTTCTGTCCCAAAAACAAATCCGCAAAAACTCTGGTGTCTTTTACAAAAAAACGCTCATCCAGTCCGCATTGTATATGTTTGCGAATTTGTTTCATATATTTTTCATTTAATAATTCGTTTAAGAAATTATAACCATAGACCTTTTTTTGAGCCTGCATAATCCCATCTAAATATCCTCTGGTTTCTTCGGGAAGATAATTGATTCCATCATAATAATTTCGTTCATACAAGCTTCCCAAAAAAGAAATTTCATGCTCCCATTCTTTGGTTTCCTCTCCCAATAACTTATCCAGCCTTGAAACATTTACCGCTAACGGAAGATAATAGAGATGTTTCACTCCATATGCCTGAAACTCTTGATATAATACAGAATCAAACAAAAACAAATAATTCCATTCCGAAAAAATAGTTTTGGAATATAAGGTCAGATGAGGGCTGTCATACACCCATGCTGCATACTTTATTTTTCTTTCCTCACAAATTTTTGACACCACCGGAAAGTAGTTGAAGGAAATCACAAACCGACAGGAGTTATTGTCTAAGACTTCTTCGACTGTCTGCGCAAATACAGGATTGTCTTCGTAATCTCCTCCTGTCCATTTTACCGTTATGACACCTAAGCCATTTTTTTCCAAGGCTTCCTGTAAATCTCCCTGGGAATTACATTCCCAGTCAATTAACACCACATCTCCCTTTTTCATGTCAAAGAGCCTTCCTTCCCTTACCGTACTTTATCTGCTGCAATTTTCCACAATCTTTCTCACCGCATGAATCACATCTTCCACATCCTTGTCTGTCATGGCGTAGTACAGCGGAAGACTGAGCATTTCATCATATAACTTTTCTGCCTTTGGGCAAATCCCTTTTTCATAACCCAGTTTTTCATAATACGGGTGATAATACACCGGAATATAATGCACATTACAACAGATATTTTCCGCTGCCATCGCATCATAAAATTCTTTTCTGTCAATTGTAAGCTTTTCCGGTTTTATCCGTAAAATATACAAATGTCTTGTCGTATCCGAAGCTTCGATTTCCTCCTGCACTATAAGCTGCGGCATCTGCGAAAACGCTTCATTATATCTGGCAACAATTTCTTTTCTTCTAGCACTGAAAGCCTCTAGCTTATCTAACTGACTGATAATTAATGCCGCCTGAATATCTGTCATACGATAATTCATTCCCAACTCAATTTGCTCATAATACCATCCACCATGACTTTCCTTTTCCATCAGGGAGCTTTCTCTGGTAATACCGTGAGCCCTATATAAAAGTAATTTCTTGTAATATTCTTCCTTGTTGGTAAGCACTGCCCCGCCTTCGCCACCGGTAACCGTTTTCACCGGATGGAAGCTAAAGGTTGTCATATCGGCAATGGAACCGACTCCTTTCCCTTGGTATCTTGTTCCAATGGAGTGAGCCGCATCTTCAATTAACACCACATTTTTTTCGTTACACATTTTCTGCAATGGCTCTAATTCCACAGCCTGTCCTGTAAAATCCACAGCAACCACAGCTTTTGTCTTTTCTGTCATATGCTCTGCCACAGATTCCGGTGCAATATTATATGTCTTTTCATTAATATCAGCAAATACCGGTTTTGCACCACAATAGAAAGCACAATTAGCAGAAGCCGCAAAGGTAATCGGAGTCGTAATCACTTCATTTTCCTTCGCAACTCCTGCCGCCTGACACGCTATGTGCAATGCAGCCGTGCCATTGCTGACAGCTACTGCATATTTCGCACCTGTGATTTCACATAATTTGTTCTCTAATTCGTTTATTTTCGGTCCACAAGTCAAATAGTCACTTTTCAAAACCTCAACCACAGCCTGTATATCCTTGTCATCAATATACTGATGTCCATAATACAGTTTTGTTTCTCTTACCGGAGAACCTCCATGAATTGCTAATTTTTCCATTTTATATTACCCCTGTCTTAACTTAATTTCATATTTTTTAATAATTCTTTACAACGCACCTCATAGGAATGCTCTTTGTAAATCAATTCTGAAACATTTTTTACAATGTTTAATCTTTCCTCCTCATGGTGCAGATAATAATTCACCTTATCCAATGCTTCTTCTCTACTGGTATAGTAAGTAAAATGCACCTCAGGTTCAAAATGCTTCATAAAATCTTCCTGATAATTTGTCACTAAAAATCCGCCTGCCCCCAAAATATCCATTGCTCTTAACGGAATTCCGTTTTTAATACTGCGTAACGTTGGATTTATATTGACTTTTGACAAACGAAACACCTTCGGCATATCATGAAAGTAATGAATTTGTCCGCAGTTTTTCGCCTTGCCAATCTGACTGTTCTGATTATGAGTATAATAAGCTACCTCAAAATAATGACTTAACAACGTAAGCAGTTCTACTCTTTCTAAATAAGCCAGTCTTCTCGCAAAATAATAATCTGCATATACCTGACGTTCTTCTAAATAAGAATCTTCTCCAATCCGAAACGGTAGTGCCTCTCTTATTTTCCCTAAAGTCTTCTCATCCAGACACTCTGCCATAAAATTATAACCATAGACCTTTCTCTGTGCCTCAATCAGCCCGTCAATATATCCCTGCAATTCTTTGTCCTGTGTCGCTGCCACCAGACGGTCATAAAAATTATGTTCTTCGTTATACAAAGAACCGACAAAGGAAATTTCATTGGAAAATCGTTCCTTGTCCTGACTGGTGATTTCCAACGCCTGCATACGCTTTGTATTTACTGCTAACGGCATATAGTGTATGGTTTCCACACCTTTTGCCTGCAATTCATTCACCAATGCACTGTCAAACGCTGCAATATAATTGCATTCATTGGTAATGGATTTGTCATATACCTTAATACTTGGATTGTCATACATCCATGCCAGATAGTGACAGTGAAGCTTTTCACACACCATGGAAATCGTTGGAAAATAATTAAATGTTACAACCAAGTCGGTATGCTCTGCTTTTATAATTTCCGTTAATTTATCCGCAAATTCTTCGTCATAGGAAATATGACATTTCTCTGACATTTGTGTAATATATATGTGGTGTCCCAGTGCATCCAATGCCTGTACCAAATCTTCTCCGCCAAAACAATCCCAATTTACATAAATAATATTCATCCTACCTGCTCCATAATTGCCATAATATCTTCCACTCTCTGTTTCCATGTATAATACGTCCGTACTTTTCTTCTGCCATTTTCGGCAATCTGTTTTCTTTCTTCTTCATGGTTTAAATAGTAGTGTATCTTATCGATTAAGTCCTGTTCATTTTCATACACATCCAAATCTTCCCCTATGTTAAAATACTCCGGTAATTCCTGCTGATAGTTCGTGAGTAAAAATCCTCCTGCTCCCAGTATGTCAAAGATTCTAAGCGGAACTCCTGTTTTAATGGATTTGGAGGTGAGATTTAAATTAATCTTACTGCACTGAAACACCTTCGGCATCTCCCATGTGTAATCCACCAGACCGCAATGCTTTGCCGCTGGAACAAACTTTTTATCGCTCTGTGTATAAAGATCTAATTTAAACTGTTCTGCCACCTTCTGTAACAGACGAATACGCTCCAATTCCGTACAACGAAGACCTAAAAAGTCATTTGCCACTGTTTCTTTGGTGACATCCACATAATCTTGTGGTACGTCATCCCAACCTGCATATTTCTTAAATTCCTGTGCCATCGCCTCGGTTACTACATCATCTAAAAAGTTATATCCGTAAACCTTCAACTGTGCCTCGATTAAGCCGTTACAAAATCCTCTTAAATAGTCCGGTAATTCTTTCTCCATCTGATAACTGCGGTATTTACTTTTTTCGGTATACAAAGAGCCGATAAATGACACCTCTGCCTGATATTTTTTTCGTTCCTGTTCGGATACGCTTATCTTATCTAAATGTTCCATATTCGTGCCTAATGGCATATAAAATACATGCCCCGGATTTCTCGGACCAAATTTCTGTACCATATCCCGGTCAAACAAAAATATATAATTACAGGAATTGGAAAGTGTCTTAGAAAACAACATGAACTCCGGACAATCTACACTCCATGAAATATATGGTATGTGAAAAATCTGACAAACTCTTGAAATAATCGGAATAAAGTTCAAGGAAAAAACATAGTGATATCCTCCGTTAAGCAGGATATCACTTACTTCCTTCATATATGCTACATCGTAATCTAAAGAAGCCGGCTTCTTCTCATGCATATCTACCTGAATACCACATTCTCTGATGCCGGCAACTACATCTTTTTCCCCCACAATATTCCAACTGCAAAATAAAATCTTTTTCATTACGTCTTCCCCACTCATCTGTCCTTCTTATTTTACGTTTCTTTTACAAACTTTAAAAACTCATCATAATCTCTAATATAATCTGCCTCTACATAATGCTCTGACGCCAATACCATCAAAACAGCGTCCGGTGAAAAATTATACATTTCTCTCCACATATTATTCGGCACATACAAGCCCTCATAAGGCTTTTCTAAGGATACTATCTTTTTTTGTTTTCCGTTATCCAACAACACATCACAAGAACCGTGAATACATATCAAAATCTGTTCCAAATTCTTATGGGCGTGAAATCCTCTATGTACCCCTTCTTTCGTATCATACATATAATAAACCCTTTTGATTTCAAAAGGTATATCATCAAATTCTTCCAAGGCAACCAACATTCCCCGGTCATCTCCATGTTGTTGAAATGCATATTTAATAATTTGCATATCTTCCCTCTCCTCATACTTTTTCTGCCTAGCTATTATATCGGTATTTTTCTGAATTTCTTAACAATTTTGTCATCTTTCTATGCAAGAAATTTCTCAACTGCCTGCCTGCAGCCTGTATTTTGTGCGAAGTCTATGATTACCTGATATTTTTGTTCATATATTCCGTATTTCTTCAAATCTTCTTCATACTTTTTTAAAAGATAGCAGGAGCTAATCAGTCCACGCATCATATCCATATCAATACTATCCGGCAACGTATTTAACCGCACTAACACCTTATCTATAAATGCCACTTGACATTCTCTTGCAATTCGAATTGCCAAGTCATAGTCCTCATAACTTTTCAGTGCTTCATCGAAGCCTTGAAGTTGTTCTAAAATTTCTTTTCTCACCAACATGGTCTGAGTACTGATAAAGCTTTCTGCCAACAGATACGGGTAGATATATCCTTGTTTTGCTTCCTGTTGGATTGCTTCTCTTGGCACTTTTTCCACTCTGCCGTCAGGAAATTCCCGTTCAAAGCAACTGTACACCATACCATAATCGCTACATTCCAAAAGTTCTACCTGCTGTCTTAATTTTCCCTCCAGCCATTCATCATCGCTATCCTGAAAAGCGATGTATTTTCCTTGTGCCAGTTGAATGCCGACATTTCGACTTGCTGCCGCCCCCTTATTACATGGATTCTTATAATAGTGAATCCGTGTATCCTCTATGCTTTGAACGACAGCTTGTGTATCATCAGCAGAGCCGTCATCCACAATCAGAATTTCCATATTTTCGTAATCCTGCTTCAAAACGCTTCGTATTGCGTTTTCTATACAATAACCTCTGTTATAGGTGGGAATAATCACACTCACTAATGGTTCCATCGAACTCCTCCTCATTACTTTTTTCTGACTCCTTATTACGTCATACTTGCCAGATACAACGTTTTTATCCTCTCCAGTTCTTCTACTGTGAAATCATGCTCCATCTCCAACAAACGTAACAATTGTTCTTCTCTTTTATTTGCCTGCGATAAGTAAGGATTGCTTTTATATTTAGGAAACAGACTTAGCAATTGCTCTTTCATTTCCTTAAAAATATCGGGCACATAGGAAAATCGGGTAAAAATAAGATACCATGTGTTTAAATAAAATTTTTGCACAAATTCCCATTCTATTTCATCGTGATACACTTCCCATGCTCCACGCACTTTTAATTCCTGTACCTTCATCAATTCAATTTCCAATCTGTCCAGATGGTGTGTCGCATCTGTTTTTGTCACGGTAGACACCGGATTGATGAAATAATGGTACACAACTTCGTCCACGATATAGAGATTTTTCACATAAAGCTTTAGTATGCTTTCCCAATAGTTGTCTTCATAGGCAATTCCTTCCGGAAAGACAAATTCATGTGTCATCAGCAATTCTCTTTTATAGATTCCGGTACAGATAGAGCCATATTCTCCACGATTCCCACATTTTGTTACTTGTCCGTAATAAATTCCGTTCTTCGGTATAAATCTATACTCCTCATCTTTTCTTTTTTGTGTCGGTAACGGTAACTCTCCCTTGTAATGCTCCCTTACAAATTTTCCTTTTACCACATCATAGTCGCCTTGGCACATCTTTTCATAAAGCATTTCATACATGGTACTTTCAATCCAGTCATCTGCATCTACAAACCCGATATACTCTCCGGAGGCATATTGAAGCCCTACATTTCTCGCTCCACCTTGTCTGATATTTTGCTCATAACTAATCACCATAATGTTTTCAGGAAAACGCCCTTCCCACTGATACAATTTCTCCAAGGTTTTGTCCGTAGAAGCATCATTCACCAAAATAACCTCCAAATGCTCCAAACCTATACTCTGGCTCATTACACTTTCCAAACATCGGTCTATATAAGCCTCTACATTGTAACAAGGTATAATCACTGATATTTTAAACATTTTTCCTTCCCCTCTACCGAATTGTTACTTTTTCTTTAACTGTAATTTTGTTGTAACATCTGTTCTATGATGTCTTCGATTCCAAATTCCTGTGCCTTTTGTCGAAGCCCTGCTATGGTATTCTCATACATTCCATATTCCTGTAACACATCTTTGTTACAAAGATATATATAAGTAATATTTACCAACGACTGCAAATGATTTTGATTAATTCCATCTGACAGCGTATGCAAATATACCAATGCTTCATCCACCATTCCTATCGGGTATTTCTTTGCAATGCGAAGTGCAAGTTCATAATCCTCTAAATTGCTCATTCCTTCATGAAACAGACCTACTTGTGAAATTACTTCTTTTTTTATTAACATCGTCTGCGTACTGATCAAATTCTGTCTTAATAAAGATGTAACAATCTCACCCTGCTTTTCTTGCATTGGCATTTCCTTGGGCGGATAGTACACCACTGCTCCATCGGGAAATTCCCGCTCAAAAGCACAATAAACCATTCCATAATTCCCCTGTTTCATACACTCCATTTGTTTATGCAGTTTCTCAGGCTTCCATATATCATCACTGTCTTGAAAGGCAAGGTATGTCCCCCTTGCCGCTGCAATTCCTATATTTCTGGTGTGAGAAACACCACGGTTGGTGGGATTTTTCAAATATCGAATACGACTGTCCGATATTTTAGAAACAATTTCCTCTGTATTGTCCGTAGAACCGTCATCCACAACAATGATTTCTATTTCTTTATAGGTCTGATTCTGTACGCTTTCTATGGCTCTTTCTATAAGATACCCCCGATTATATGTGGGGATGATTACACTAATTAGTTCTTCCATAATCTCTCCCTTAATTTTTCTTCCACTCATTCGTTGGCACATTTTTCATTCCGTTAATATATGCACCATCTGACACGTTAATTAATGTCATATTTTTTTCATATGTTACACGATTTTCAATCCATTTACGATATATATTAAGATTTTTCGGAGCATACAAGGTATTCCCTAACACTCCTTTCACTGGTATCAGTTGCGTATGCTCTACCTCTATTTTCCTTGCAAAAGCCGTATCGGAAGCATGGGATTTATTATCTGTATATGCCATATCCATTCCCATACAAACAATCTCTTTGCAACCCATAGATAATAAAATATCCAATGCCGTAGTTGTCACCGAACCTCCTGTATTATACAACTGATAACCTTGTTGCTTTCCATATTCCTCTGCTGGTTCATAACCTTTTTGCAAAATCAGATAGCCTTGTTTTACCATATTTCGCACCTCAAAAAACGAGGTAGACAAGTACCACAGCGGGATATCTTTACTTTCCGTTACCTGTTCCTTCATCCATGGCATAGGGTCTGTAACTATCATATAATCCGGTATGATACCTACATTTTTCAGCTTCTTCACAGACGTTCCCACACAGACAAGCTTTTCATCTTTGTCTGTTTTCTTTAAAAATTCCAATGTTTTATCCAAAGAAGGTCCACCGGCAATTACATATACCCGCTTTCCTTCCAAGTCTTTTTGTAACACTTCCACGGATTCATCTTTATGACAGAGATTGCAGATAAAATTTTCTTCCATTCTCTTTCTTTGATTCACTGCGGATTGTATGGTGATGTAATAATCATACAGCTTCAGAAATAAATTTTCTTCCGCAATATTATGCAAAGACGGTTCGTGAAACACTGTATGCCCTTCCGATAAATGGGATAAAAAAGACTGATATCCTTCATCGTACACCAGTTCTATTCGTTCATTATCCAATAACGTTTGGCAATCTCTACATTCACACATAAGGCGAACCATCTGTATGTCCGCTTCATATATCACAAATCGACTGGAGCTATCCTGCTGTAACAGTGCTTCTGCCAAATAACCAAGTCCCAAGCCCAACACATGGTAACGGGTATTGCATTTCTCATAAAATGCCTCTGCCAACTGTCCGGCTTCTTCCTTTGGGTTGTTATTGCTGTGGAAGTATACCTTTTTTCTTTCTCCGCGAAGATATAAGTTTTTTTCTCCACTCATAGTATCTTCCAGTTGGTATTTTTCACCATTTAACAATTCTGTAATATTTATTTTTGAAACTTTGTCATAAATTTCAGGATATCGTTTCTTTAAAACCTCCTGATTCTGTTGCCAGTAATTTTCACTGTTCTCACATTCTCTGCCAAGTTCTATGATTTTTCTCAATACCGGCAGCAGCAGCAATTCGTAATAATCCGTCACAAGAATAAAATCCTGTATTTCTTTCGCTTCCATAATCTGCAACAACGCCTGTTGGATTTCCTGTATCACATCTTCCAGTCCCAAACAGGCACATAAGGATAAGATTTCTCCTACCTGTTGTAATATCTTCTGCTCCTCCATGGCAGCTTGATAGTAATTTTGTTTTCTGCCATAGCACACTATTTTATTTCCTTGCTCTATGGCTACTTTCGCTAATCGAAGCAAGCGTTTCGTCTGTTCCATAACACACCTCTTTTACTCCCTTACAGACATTTTGCAATTATCTGTCCCTCATAAACTGTGTCTGCAATGTCCTCTACCTGCTCTCCGCCCGGGTATTCGTTATTATATTTATGGGGTACTGCAGTCCTTGTACCTTCCCCTTGAAGATACCATTCATACTCCAAATCCAGATGACCGATGTCCAATGCCTGATATCCTTCTCTTGCCAAGTCAAACGCAAGTACCGTTGCCACAGGTCCTAATGCCAATAAAAATAACGTATCCTTGTCACACTCTTTCGCGACATGGAACAACATATCATACGTACGAAATGCATTTTCTGCCGGTGCCAAAATTCTTCGTATGGAACGGGCATTCGCAAATAAATCATTTCCCACACCCATTCTCGTTTTTTCACCCTCTATAAATACGCAATCTCTGTCTTCCCAAAGCCTTTGAAGCAGCAAAAATTTTTGTTGCATTTTTTCTGCGTTTTTGTCTGCGTACATCGCATATGGTCTGGAAAGATAGGCATTGTAATATACTTTCTCTAAATCCAAAAGCCTGAAATGACTTTCCCGTACCTCGGGTGTCATATAAAAACGAATTTCCCTCTGACTGTTCACCGTATAATTATCTAACGTTCCATAATTATCAGCAATGGCAGTTATCACGTTTTCTTCCTTGTTTCTCAACACCTCATATAAACGTTGTGCCAGTCTTTCATCTACCTCTGTCTGAAATTTCGCCCGAAGCTGCCCCTCCATGGTAGCAAACTCGCCATCCCCGAAACGCACTAAAGACTTTTTGTTTTTTATAATTTCTTCTATCGCTTCCTCGGCACTCCTGATGAGAGGATACCGCACTATTTCCTGATTTCGCTCATCCAAAACTTCATATTTGACATTTCTCTGCAACAACTGCAAATCCCGTTCTAAGCCTTTGGCATAATCCATCAATTGCTGATTTGCCCGAAGCAGAACGGAATTCATCTGTTCACATTGTGCAAGACGTTCTTCTATATTTTTAAACTGTAATGCTTCCTGTTCTGTCATTTTCTTCCTCTATCTCTCCCACGCCATCAAAAGCAACTGCTCCATTCGTTGAACGTATGTATGCTCTGTCTTTACCTTTTGATAGGCTCTGTTTGCCATCGTTATCCGCTCTTCTTCATGCTCTAAATAATAAGCTGCCTTCTCTAACAACTCCTGCTCACTGCCAAACACATCGATTTCTTTCCCAATCTCAAAATAGTTTTCCAATTCCTGTTGATAATTGGTAAGCAGAAAACCTCCTGCCCCTAACACATCCCATATTCTTTGCGGAATTCCCGTTCGTATCGGACGTGCTGTAATATTTAAGTTAATCTTACTTAATGTAAATATTTGCGGCATCTGTGTTTTTGATTCCGCACCACCTTTTCTTTGTACTTTAGGAATCGCACTGGTATCGCTGTAGGTGTAGATTTGCACGGAATGCTTTTCCGATAATGCCGAAAGCAAATTCAAACGTTCTCTGGCGGTTACCTCCATCCCTAAATAAGAATGAGCTAATACTGCCTTATCATTATGAATGGATTTTTCCGGAAATTGATAAAATTCCGGCACGAAGCTTCGAAAATTTTGTACCATCTCTTCGTCTAGTAATTCTTCTAAAAAAGAATATCCGTATACCTTTCGCTGTGCCTCAATTAATCCGTCAAAATACCCTTTCATATACTCCGGTAACCCCTTTACTTTCCGCAAAGGTGATTTTTCCGTATAAAGAGAACCGATGAATGTAATATCACCGGCATACTCTTTTCGTTCCTTTTCTCCAATCAGGCTTCTCGCCCTGTCACTTGTATTTACATTCGCAGCCAACGGCAGGTAAAAAATGCCATTGGGATTTTCTTCTACAAATTCCAAATAAAGAGCATAATCAAACAAAAAGATACGATTCCATGTGTTTCTTATGGCATGGGAGTATAATTCTAATACCGGACTGTCTACAATCCAACACGCATACCGAATTTTACATATCTGACAAACCTCAGAAATCGCCGGATAAAAGTTCACACTAAAAACCATATCATAGGAAGCTTCCAGCAACACTTTCCCCACCAGTGCCACGCACTCTTGCAAAGAAAAGCTTTTATTTTCCATTTCCTCTCTGATTTCTACCACTTCATGACCTAACACTTTCATAGCCTCAATCATATCCGGCTCACAAATACTGTTGTATCGGTAAAATAGTATTTTCATATACTCCCCATCCTGTCTATACTGTTTTTAGTAATTCTCTCAATTCCTCTACACTGAGCCATTCTGAATTATTATCTGAGCTATAAGAAAATCCTTGTTCTACTTTTTTACCGCCCGGAATAATTCTGTCTTCACTCCACCATGTATAATGTGGATATACAATATAATGTTTATCATATTCGTAGGTCTTCATCGAATCTTCTTTTGTAATCATGATTTCATGAAGCTTCTCGCCCTCACGAATTCCCACTTCCGGCATTTCACAGTCTTCGCACATAGCTTTCGCCAAATCCGTGATTTTAAAGGAAGGAATTTTGGAAATAAAGGTTTCTCCTCCTCTAGCTTCTTCTAAAGCCTTCAGCACCAGCTGTACGCCTTCTTCCAAGCTTATCCAGAAACGTGTCATTTCGTAATCTGTAATTGGAAGCTCTTTCTTTCCCTGCTCTAACATACTACGGAAGAAAGGAATTACGGAACCACGACTTCCGGCAACGTTTCCATAACGAACAATCGAAAAACGTAAATCTCTTGTTCCGGAATACGCATTTGCCGCTACAAACAATTTATCAGAAACCAATTTCGTTCCGCCATATAGATTAATCGGGTTTACCGCCTTATCTGTAGAAAGCGCTACCACCTTGGTTACGGATGGGCTATCTAACACTGCATTAATAATATTTGTCGCACCATCAATATTGGTTTTAATCGCTTCCATCGGATTGTATTCACAAGCCGGTACCTGTTTCATCGCTGCCGCATGAATCACATAATCCACTCCATTTAAGGCCCTGCGGAAACGCTGTTCATCTCTCACATCTCCGATAAAAAATCTTAAAATATCTGCATATTCTTTATATTTATTTGCCATCTGAAACTGCTTAAATTCATCTCTGGAATAGATAATGATTTTCTTTGGTTTATCATGCTTTAACACATAATCTACAAAATGATTTCCAAATGACCCTGTTCCACCTGTAATTAAAATTACTTTATTCTCTAACATAATTTAACTCTCCTCTTGCATTTGTTCGATAGCCTCTTCCAATTTAGGATATAAATAATCTACCCCATATTGAACTGCCTGCATTTGTATAATTGCTGCCATATATGCTTTTTTTGCATCAACTAGAATATCGCCTTCTTTTTCATTCAATGCATACATAGCTTCTCTCACATAATTTTCTATATAATAGCGCAACAACGAAAAAACGTTATGCTTTTCTAAAAACACGTTAGTTTCCTGCAATTCCTTCAAATCAGCTTCATCCTCCGGTGTCAGTCCTAAATGTGCTTCCACACCATGAAGCAAACGACCACAACAGGTAATTGCATTTGTTGCCTTTTCTTTTCCTATTTTTAAATCTTCCAAGCCTTGATATAATTCTTTCAATACCTGTTGCCATTCCTCACGCTGAAATGTCGGCGGCATTTCTATAATTTCTTTTCTGTAATCTCTCTGTTCCCATTGTCCTTGTTCTACAAATTCTTTTAATCGAATGTTGGTGGTATGTTGTATCTTTGCACCATGGCTCTTTGCATCGTATACCTTAATATCCGAATGACGTTCCAAGATACCGTTATACCAGCGTAACATCGTATACCAGTCATCTCTGGTTCGCACGGTCGTTCCATGAATCCCTTCAATGTCATATTCTTTTTTCATATACGATAATTCTTCTTTTACCCCACCGGCATGACTAAATTCTCCGTCAAAGGCTAAATCCTGCCCCACCAAAATAATTTCTTTATAATTTTGTCCTAAAAAAGCAGCGAATGCCATACTTGACACCGTAGTCCCGGTTTCATACTGTCTGACTTCTTTTCCCATCTTCCGATATATATCACGTAAAAAACCACAATCGGTAAACCATACTTTTTTTCCCACATGATTGTCTGTGATTTCATAACTGGAAATCGTTCCCATGACAATAGGGATATGAGCTATCCGTTCCACGTTCATAAGTGAATGTCTGTACATTGCATCTATCGTAAAAATCACATCCGGTTCCACTCCGTTATCCATCAAAAAATCCACAATACGGTCTACTGCCACAATCGGGATGCGATTTTTTGCCATCTTCAAGCCTTCCAGCTCCTTTTGTACGGACGGACCGGCAGACACGATAATCACCGGTTTATTCTTATCAAATACCGTTACTGTCTCCTCAAATGTAATACTTTTTCTCCAAAATTTAAGATTAACGCAGTAATTATCTATCCATCTGTTTTTGAAATAATTCATAGTATTAAATCTTACTGCTATTTCTCTGTCTGCAACCGCTATTATTTTTAAATACTTTTTATAACTCTCCAAAAACAATTCCTGATAATAGGGAAGCATTCCTCTCTGTGTGGTTCGCATATTCTGAATTGTCAATATACCCTCCAAATAATGCTGGAACACTTCTTCTCCAAGTCCTTCCACACACAACAACACTTTCTCTGATTCCAGTATATCTTTCATATCAAAATGTTGCAGTACATAGTGAAATATCTCCTTACTTGGTTCATATACAAGGATTTTTTTGACATTCACTTCCTGCATTAAAGTTCTGACATAACATCCATTTCCCAGTCCAAACAAAATTACTATATTCTCATATCCGTTCCAAAAGAAACCGCTTGCCCACATTTTTGCTTCATGTGTAGGATTATATTGGCTGTTCAAAGCATACTTCCGACCATTTGCATATATGCTCAAAATACTTTCTCCATTTTGAGCCGTGTCTTTATCTACTTGTTTTTCGCCTTTCCACTGTTCTTCTGCTTTTAATATGCGATAATACAGACTTCTATTTTTATTCTTAAGACGCTCTAAATTACTGTTATAAAATTCCATACTGCTTCTCCCATATTTTTTATTTATTCCAACAACTTCTTTAAATCATAAGATAAGATATCTGCCAAAAGAACATAATCTTTCATTTCTAACGCTTTCATCATATTTGCCAATACCTGATTCATTGCTTCTACATCCAATTTCAAGCCTTGACTTTTCATCAACTCTAGTAGTTGTGTGATAAAATATTCCATCTTATCTACACCCCTTGTCTTATCCTGCTGATATAACCCCAAAGCCACACCTTCTATCATTTGTATCACTGCTTCTCTTTCTTCCATCTTCTTGCCCTCACTCTAATTTACTACTTATATCTTACATAGTTTTGAACTTTCACGCAAGAGCTTTTCCCTCGAATATAGAGAAAAAGGACTGACATAATGTCAGCCCTTTTTCTTGTATTTGATTCAGTTAAATTATCTGATTAAGGATAAGATACCCTGTGTTGCCTGATTAGCCTGTGCAAGCATTGACTGACCAGCCTGCTGAAGGATAGAATCCTTAGAGTATTTAACCATTTCATCAGCCATATCTACGTCACGGATACGAGATTCTGCTGACTGTAAGTTTTCTGATGTATTATCTGCATTTGCGATTGTATGGTCTAATCTGTTCTGGATTGCACCAAGTTTTGAACGCTGTTCTGATACTTTTGTAATCGCATCGTTCACAGTTGTGATTGCTCCTGTTGCATCACCGTATGAAGCTACCTTATCATGAATATCATTTACGCTCAGACCTGTTGCTGTCATTGTGTTAATCTGAATACTGATATTCTGAGATGCATTCGCACCTACCTGTAAGTTCTTGTTTGTAAATGTACCGTCTAATAAGTTCATTGTGTTGAACTGTGACTGTGTACCGATACGTGTGATTTCTGCTTCCAAAGCTGTTAATTCTTCTTTGATAGCTTCACGGTCAGCTGTTACGTTTGTATCGTTTGCTGCCTGTACTGTTAATTCTCTCATTCTCTGTAAGATGGATTCTGTTTCAGCTAAAGCACCTTCTGCTGTCTGTACTAATGAAATACCATCCTGTGCGTTTGTAGAAGCCTGATCAAGACCTCTAATCTGTCCACGCATTTTTTCGGAAATTGTAAGTCCTGCTGCATTATCTGCTGCTCTGTTGATTTTGTATCCAGAAGATAATCTTTCTGTTGCTTTTGATAAATTTCCGTTTGTGATTCCTAACTGTCTGTTTGTGTTAGCTGCTGACATGTTGTGCTGAATAATCATAGTAATTCCTCCTTGAATGTGTAGTGGCTTCCTTGCCACTATTTATTATTTTATAGTTTTTAGGAAGGGCTGACATAATGTCAGCCCAATTTCTTTATATTGACTTAGTTAAATTATCTGATTAAGGATAAGATACCCTGTGTTGCCTGATTAGCCTGCGCAAGCATTGACTGACCAGCCTGCTGAAGGATAGAATCCTTAGAGTATTTAACCATTTCATCAGCCATATCTACGTCACGGATACGAGATTCTGCTGACTGTAAGTTTTCTGATGTATTATCTGCATTTGCGATTGTATGGTCTAATCTGTTCTGGATTGCACCAAGTTTTGAACGCTGTTCTGATACTTTTGTAATCGCATCGTTCACAGTTGTGATTGCTCCTGTTGCATCACCGTATGAAGCTACCTTATCATGAATATCATTTACGCTCAGACCTGTTGCTGTCATTGTGTTAATCTGAATACTGATATTCTGAGATGCATTCGCACCTACCTGTAAGTTCTTGTTTGTAAATGTACCGTCTAATAAGTTCATTGTGTTGAACTGTGACTGTGTACCGATACGTGTGATTTCTGCTTCCAAAGCTGTTAATTCTTCTTTGATAGCTTCACGGTCAGCTGTTACGTTTGTATCGTTTGCTGCCTGTACTGTTAATTCTCTCATTCTCTGTAAGATGGATTCTGTTTCAGCTAAAGCACCTTCTGCTGTCTGTACTAATGAAATACCATCCTGTGCGTTTGTAGAAGCCTGATCAAGACCTCTAATCTGTCCACGCATTTTTTCGGAAATTGTAAGTCCTGCTGCATTATCTGCTGCTCTGTTGATTTTGTATCCAGAAGATAATCTTTCTGTTGCTTTTGATAAATTTCCGTTTGTGATTCCTAACTGTCTGTTTGTGTTAGCTGCTGACATATTGTGCTGAATAATCATAGTAATTCCTCCTTGAATTTGCAGTGGCTTCCTTGCCACCTTTTTATTATTTTATAGTTTTTAGTAATGCAACCCCCAGCTTCGTCTTTACGACCGTACGCTTCGTAAAGCTTCCGTGTTGTTTTATTACTTGTTATTTATATCGGATGGTTTTTTGTGTACTTTAGCTTTTTTTGCAACTTTTTTTATTAAGTTTTTGTTACATTTTTATTTCTTTTTATCTAAGAAAATCGATTCCCCGGTATGTGCATTCGCCGCATTTTGATAGTACTTGTTTACCGACTGGGAACTTTTTCTCGCCATCTTTATATTCTGACGTTTCATTTTCATTTTATTTTCAAACGCTAATTTATTTCTACTTTCCAATACTTGTATTTGGGTGGATACCCCTGTCACTTCACGAATCAGTTCCTGAAGACTTACGATTTCATTTTTGAACATCTCTTTGTGTTCACCCAACTCATTCTTCACACGTTCGAAGGTCACTTCAAATCCTTCATCCAACTTATTAATCACAGTGATATACTGCTGTTTTTTCTCTATTAACACATCAAAAGTTTCTTCATCAAAATTTTCCTCACCAAGAACGGTTTCCTGCTGTTTTGTATATTTCAGAATTTCTTCCAATGCTTCTTTCTTCTTTTTTAAACTTTCTATGAGAATATGTGTATAAATGATTTCATTTTTCATTTATGTCCTCTTTTCTGCTTCTTTTCATCGAAACTACTTACCGCCTTTTGCTCTTTTTACTACTTCTACCCAGGTATCTCGCATACCACGGATTTCATTGCTGGCTCTTTCCATCAGTTCTTTATCTTTTTTTATATTTGCCTGCACCAGTAATTCAATAATATATTCATACACCTGTTTAAATTCCTGTGACACAGGATATCTCATATCCAATGTCAAAATTAATTCTTCAATAATTCTCTGTGCCTTTTTTAAGTTTGTGTTAACATTTTCTATGTTTTTTAATTCCAACTCTGTTGCTGCTATGTTACAAAATTTAATAGCCCCGTCATATAACATAGTAATGATTTCTTCCTTCGATGCTGTCTGTTCCTTGCTATTCTTATAAATTTCTGCTACATTTACTGCCATAATTACCCTCCCACAATTGTTTTTACGTTTTTATATTGATAAAAGAAAGACTTCTTAAACCTTACGCGCATAAGAAGTCTTTCTTCTCCTTATTGATTTTGGCTTATTCTACAGATATGCTGCCAAGGAATTCTGCTGTGACTGCATTTTTGCTAATGCTGTTTCCATCGCCGCGAACTGAGCATAGTATTTATCCTCTAATTCCGTCAGCCTATCTTCATCCTTACTAATCTGTTTATTATAAGCTGTTATCTGACTCTTAATATAAGTATCGTTATAGAATGTCAAAGCACTGCTAAGACTTGTCTTTTTCATTTTTTCCTGCATTGCTTTATACAGATTCTGTGCCACACCTGTAAATACCTGCATTACGGTATCCGGGTCATTTTCTAGACCTTCCATCAGTTTATTGGTATAGCTTGCATATGTAGAATCCTCAGTATCTCCCTGTATGTGAAGCAATCCTCTTTCCAAATAGTTGGATGAGGTTCCTACTCCAAAACTGGATAAGGAGTATTTTTTGCCATCTACTTCTACCGATGTTAAAAGAGCATTTTTCATAGATGACATAATTCCACCTAAAGTATCATCTCTACGAAGCAGGGAGTCCTTTATCTTTGTTTCCCATTTTTCAATCTGACTGTCTGTCATTGCCTCTTTTTCATCGTCGGATAACGGGTCATAACCTCTGGCTGAATCTGCATAGTATAATTCGTTCATTTCTTTCAGAATTTCATTATATTTGTTAACAAAATTCTTAATTGTGTCATAAACTGCCTGTGTGTCATTGGTTAGCGAAAAGTTAATCGCACCGGTTGTCTTTTCTTTTAAGGTCAATGTAATTCCGTTTACCGTTGTTTCATTGGTATCGGATGTAAATTCAACTCCATTCAGGGTAAACTTAGCGTCCTGACCATTAATTTTCGTCGCACTTCCTGTTGCCATACTGTATCCAGAATCTACTACCTGTTTTGCATAATCTGCCTTAGCGACCATTTCTGCTTCTACCTCTGCTATTACACCTGCATTATCATTCGCCAATTTTGCATTGTAATCATCAATCGTTGCCTGATTTGCAGTTATCTTAGATTCGTTATCTGCAATCGTTTCTGTATTTTTTGTATTTTGCTCCTGAAGACTGATAACCTGCTCTAGCTGTGATTTTTGTGTCTGTTTCTTTGCTACCGCTTCATCGTATTCTTCCTGTGTAATGGTATTGTTTTCCAAATCAGTTTTTAAAGCTTCGATTTCCGCTTCAATACCTGTTTTTGCCGCTTCCAAATCATCTTCCGAATAGGAAGTTCCATCGAAAATTTCTTTGTAAGAATCCGTAGCTTTAATTCCATCAATGGTTGTATTATTATTTTCAATGGTTTTTTCTAAAGATTCATTGGTTTTTGAAAGTTCCTCATTCGCAGTAGTCAAACTTGCTACACCTGAAGTGTAGGTTTCCACCCTTTTATTCACTTCATCATCAATAGCGGTTGCTGTTGCGGCATTTGCTTTGATAGCTGCCACTGTTGCGGCAGAATCAATTGTTCCATCTGCTGCATAAACAGCATTCGCTGCCCATGTGGTGTACATTGTTTTATCAGATTCTGCAACTGTACTGGTTGCTAAGCCCGTCTTTTTCAGAATATCCATGCCATTGGCTGAAGACGCTGTCAAAGAAAAGTCATTATCCAGACCTGACTGTTTTGAGCTCAAAAAGATTCTATGATTCTTTTCATCGTAGTTCGCATTGATTCCACCATTCTGCAAGGCAGATACAAAGCTTGCCACACTCATCGATTCATCTACATTAATATAAGTAGATTTCTCACCCACCGTAAGGTTTAAGGTTGCACTTCCAGTGATTCCTAAATCCGCTAATGTAGATGCTTTTGTAATGGAAGAATCTAATTCCGAACCTGTCAGGTAACCGGAAGATGCCAATTCTTTAATTTCTATTTCCTGAGAACCAATCGGTGCTGTTGCACCCGCCTTTACCTCGAGTTTGGTTTCATCACTGATGCTTGCTTTTTTTGTTAAATAAGAGCTCTGTAAGGTCAGCTTATTTACTTCTGTGGTATATAAGGAATAGAGTTTTGTATTTAATTCTTTCCATTTATCTTGTGTCCATTCTAATTTTGTTTTCTTATCTACAGTTTTCTTATTCTTCAATTTCTGGGCTTCTACAAGACTTTGGATTAATGAATCTGTATCAAGACCAGAAATCATACCAGTCATACGTACTGCCATAATAATTACCTCCTATCCCGTTGTTTATCTTTTTTCGTCTACAAGTATCCCTGATAACTCCAGCATTTTTTCTACCATTTCGATAGATTTTTCCGGTGGTATTTCTTTGATTACTTCCTGGGTTTCATCATCAATAATCTTAATAGAAACCTGTTTTGTCGCCTCATGATACTTAAATCTTGCGGAAGTATGGCTCAATTTCAAAGAGCTGTTCGCTGTTTCCACAGCATTTTTTACCGTGTTTTGATTAAAGCCGTTTGCCACACCCTCTTTGTTCTTTTCTTCTTCTGAAATCTCGACTTGAGTCTTCTTCTCAATTACGGGTGTTTTTGCTACCTGTACCTTACTTCCCGCCTCATTATAAGCAGTTCCCCCTGCCTGTATGTTGCTGATTTCACTCATAATTACACCTCCATATGTTTTACCTGCCTTCTCATACCCCTCCGTATAAGAATTTCTGCAGCAGGTACACTTCCTTGTAGTTAGTTCCTCTTATTTATTCGTACATAACTTTTTAGTTATCTACTTCTTTTATCGGCTAATTTACATAAAAATTTATACAAAAATTTGTTTTTTACATAAATTGATTTACCAAAATTATTTTCCCATCTGTTTCAATGCTTCGATTCCTGCATCGCCTGCAAAGGCATTCATATTTTCTTCCTGAATCTGTACAAAAATTTCTTTGCGATATACAGGTACAGATTTTGGTGCTTTAATTCCAAGCTTTATCTGATCACCTTTTATTTCTAATACAGTGATTTCCACGTTATTATCTATAATAATGGATTCTCCTTTTTTTCTGGATAATGCTAACATTCCTATTCACCCGCCTTCTCTTGTCTGTTTTTTAAAATATCATACACAGGGAATCTTACCTGCATTTCATCTTCCACAATAATCTGACAACCTTTTCTTGCCGCCGCATTTATAATAATAGGTCCTTTTAAGTTAATTGTCATCTGTGTAATGTCCTGCGGTACACGAATGGTTACCATCAACATCATATCTTCTTCTTTAAATTCGCCCAAAGGCTTTAAAAGTTCATCCTCTACTACAGGATTGTATTCTTCCAGAATTTCATAAGGATTGATAATCGGAAGTGCCATAGATGGTTCATCTAAGGACTGCAACCACTGAATTTTAGAATTTTCTTCTTCTGCATCCGTAATAAGTGCAAATCTTTTTAAATCCGGAAGTCCAATTAAACCTTTTTCAAATGTAATTACTTTTTCTTCTGCGATTTCAATTTCTCCAAACATTTTTGTATTTACTGCCATATTTTTTCTCCTTTATGAAAGGGGCGACCCACAGGGTCGCCCTAGGTAATAAGAAACTATTTTTACAGGAAATTCAATAAAGTATTCTGCGCAAGCTTACTGGTTGCACTTAATGATGCCTGATAAGCTGTATATGCCGACTGATACTCTATCATAATATCCTCAATATCTTTATCTTCGTTTTTGGATTTTAATTCTTCAAAATTAGACTGCTGTTCTTCCATTCTTGTTTCTACGATTGCAAGACGGTTCTGGCGGCTTCCCACGTCGGTAATCTGGGTATTAATTCTTTCCAGATATGCCTGAAAATCGCCTACGCCCTGAGAATATGCATTTCTCACTTTTTCATTTGCAATATCACTCTGTCTTTTCGCCGCATCTAACATTGTTTCCAGTTCTGTTTTCTGACCGGCATAATTACTGTCTTCCAACATACTTTCAATTTTGCTGACTGTTTCATCTATTTCCAAGGAAGCACTAATCATTTCTATCAATTCTTCCACATCACGGTTAATATCGTGATTAAATGCATCGCTGGCTTCTGTGTTCACCTTTAACTCCTGATTAAAGCTGATTGCATATTGGATATCTGCTGACTGTTTTATATGGGTCACAGGATTTGCAGGATCTGTTAAATCGATACAATCAAAATACTGTTCCGGAACAAGTTCGTAACGTTCGAACCCTGTTTTATCGTAGGTGAAAGTAATTGGTTCTTTGCCATTTACATTGGTAAGTGACTGCAATTCTTTTAATGCTGTATCATCCAGAATCAATTCTCCTGTTTCTGCGATACATTTAACATGAACACCACTGCTAAAATCTGTGTAGGCTTTATCTTCTTCATCTACCATACTGACCATTTCTACGTCCATCTCGTAAGTCGCAACAATATCACCTATCTGTCTTCCTGCTACTGTAGTTTCAACGGTAATACTCTTGTTCGTCGCACCATTTAATCCTTCAGAAACATTGGTATCTGTAATAGTAGTTTCAATGTTTCCATCAGAATTGTATTTAATACTTACACTTCCGTTATTTCCAGCACCCGGAATAACACGGCCTGTTTTATCAATTTTGAAAGTCTGGTCACCATTTACTACTACCTGCTTTGTACCATCTTCGTTGGTTGTGGTCTTTATAGTATATTCTACAGTATACCCGGCAAGTGATATAGTCGTTGTGCCATCACTTTCTTTGGTTGAAGAATATCCGGTAGCAACTTTTCTGTATTCCAACTTCATGTCTGCATTTGCATCATAATCCAGCGTGTCATATGCAAGACGAATTCTGTTTACTTCACAATCTGAAGGCATAGTAGATGCATTCTGGATTGTAGGATTACTCGCATCAAACTCAAATTTGTTGGTAATGTATGTCATCTTTGAAATATCAGATACGGAAAGTGTTTCTGATATACGGTAATGAGCATCTTCGTTATTTGACGGGAATACTACATCTTTATCGGTATAATATCCACTGAGTAATGTTCTTCCTGCATAATCTGCATTTGCTTCTGCATAAATCTGTTTTGACAGGTTCTGTAATTCTGTCAAAATAATTTGTCTGTCTTCTGTGGTATTGTTACCGTTTGCTCCCTGTTCGCATTTTTCATACATTGTCTGCATTACACTTGCAATATTACTTAACGCATCATGTGTCAACTTTAACCAGTTATCCGCATCCGGAATATTTCTTTCATAGTATTGGTCAATCTCATTTAAGTTATTACGCAATCTCAAAGCACGAATGGCTACTACAGGATCATCTGATGGTCTGGATATTTTTTTCTGTGTAGTCATCTGTGTATTTAATGTACTTAAAGATGTTTTATTAAAGTTAATATTCGTCATGGCGTTTTTGGTTACCATGCTGTTGGTTACTCTAATCCCCATTATGTTACCTCCTTAGTTTTTACACGCCCGTTTCCAAAATAAGTCTGTCGTAAATTTCTGTCAAAACAGAAATCATTTTTGCTGACAGATTATATGCATTCTGGTATTTTACGAGATTCAGGGCTTCCTCATCATTATCTACTCCTGAAACAGATAATCTCTGCTGTTCAATCATTTTACAAATTTCATCATAATTACTGCTTAATGTTTTTGCTGTATTGGTGTCTAACGCAATATCTGTAATAATACATTCCAAAAATTCACCCGGTTTACCACCATTGTAAAATCCTGACATATTCTGAATATTGCTAAGTTTTTCCAATACATCTACCTGTTCTACACCTTCACTGATAATTCCGGTAGTTGCAAGTCTGGAAGGGTCTTTTAAATATTCATCTTTTACTGTAAAATTACCTGCTGTAAGACGATAATAGCTATCTTTTCCACTTGCCACTTCTTCATCTAACTGAAGTTCGGTTCCATCGATTGGATCAATTCCGCTGAAGAAATAACCTACGGTATTTCCATTCAAATCTTCATTTCCTTCATGAATTTCATTGAATACTTCTGCAAATTTTCTTACAAATTCATTAAGCTGTGACATATAGTATGGAATACCCATAAAATCGATGCTTTCTCCCACTGCTGCTTTAGAACCAACCAAAGACTGGGAAATGCCACTGCTTTCTTTTGACAAGTTGAATGTGTAGCTTCCATCTGCATTAAAGGAAAAACTGTCATATGCTAATTCCACATTATTTACTGTAATAACTCCACTGTCAGGAAGATTAATACCATACACTTCTTTATAAACATCTGTTACGCTATCACCTGAAATAGTAAATGATTTTCCATCAGCAGCTACTGATTCAATAACTCCCTGGAAGTTTTCTTTATTATTTCCATCGCGGATATCAAACAGCGCTTTCAATTCGCCACCTAACTGTGCGTTACTTGCACTAAATTCCAAACCGTTACTCCACTCAAGGTCATATAAACCTTCCACATCTGTCTGATTAACAGCACTTTCGCCATCTCTTGGTTTCAGAACTAATGTATTATAATCATTACCATAAACCAAAGTCTGACCTGCAATTTTTACGCCGTATGTATTCATTCCTGTGTTTCTGTCCGGATTGTTACTGTCCACAATCGGAATTTCTTCGATTTCTACTGTCACGATACTGGAAAGTTCATCAATCAACAATGCTCTTTTATCTCTCAAATCGTTGGCTGTATTTCCGTTTCCTTCGATTACATTAATCTGCTTATTTAAGTTAGCAATCTGTTCCGCAATAGAATTGATTTTGCTTACTCTTGCTTTGATTTCCGCATTACAATCTGCCTGCAGATTCTGTAAACTGGTATAGGTAGAATTAAAATACTCTGTCAAACTCTGCGCTGTACTGATAAACTGATTTCGATAGGAAGTATCTGACGGTGTCTTTTTCACTTCTTCCAATGCATTAAACATATTAGTAAACAAGGATGAAAAATCGTCTGCCGGAGTTACAGTACTATCTGTGGTTGTAGCTCCTTTGAAATAGTTTTCAATCTGAAGACAGTAATAATACTGAACTGATGTTTCCCCTAATTTTGAATTGTTTGACCAATATTTATAATCGTAATAAATATTTCTCATCTGCTCGATACCGGTTACAGTAACACCGCCCCCCTGCATTCCTGCGCTGGTATAGGTACGAAGCGGATCCGCCGCTGTCTGTGTTACGTACTGACGACTGTAACCATCTGTTTCCACGTTAGAAATATTATGTCCTGTTGTATTTAACGCTGCCTGATATGCATTCAATCCTGAATACGCAATCTGCAGTCCATAAAATGTAGATGCCATATTTTACCTCCTCATTATGCTCCCAGTGAAGTTAACAAATGTTCCAACATTTCGTTTACCACATTTATGTATCTGGAAGACGCATTATATGCATTCTGATAACGAATCATATTGGAAAGTTCTTCATCGGAAGATACTCCCATAACTTCTGATCTTGATGAATTTATTGAATTTACCAATGTTTCCTGTCCTTCCGCAATACCCTCATATACCCCAATGGTATTTGATAAGGAAGACATGAAACCTGCATAATAATCCGCATAATTCATCTTACTTTCTTCGGTAGGATTTAAAGTTGCAAATTCCCCATTCCACTTTTCAATCATTACATCAGCCATATTATAATCTGTCTGACCATTGATTTTCTTAAAGTCTAATAATGCACTATTTGCAAGCACTGCCGGGTTAATCATCAGATTTCCCACTGTATATAAGCTGTTATACTTGGATGAACCATCACCAACTGCATGGTAATCACCCTTTGAATCTACTATGTAATTTTCTTCTTCGATTGGGATGTAGCAATTGTCTGCATCTACCAGATAATTTCCATCCGCATCTTTCTGGTATCTTTCCACTTCTCCAATACGAATAAATAATTCTGTGCTTGGTCCATTTCCTTCTCCTGCATATTCATCCATACACAAGGTATCATTAATCATGGTTACAATTCCATGAACCAACTGGTCAAATTCTGCCTGAGTTTTCATTACAACGGAATAGCCAATATTCTTTTCATAGGCTGTAGCCGCCTGTTCTTTTGTCATTGTTCCGTCTGCCACTGCCTGATTTAGTGACTCAATATCTGTATAGTTCGCTCTGTGGTCACCTCTTGCCATCAAAACAGCCTTTAAGGAACCCATATTGGAATTATTTTCTGTAGATATTTCTATGGACAAATCGAAAACCGGTGCATTTCCTTCATGTGTCCATACCGGTGTGTAAAATCCGGTAGTGGTATCTGTTGTATAGTTCATCTTGTTTACCATATCACGGTTTACAAACTGAGAACCTTCCACTTTAACTGTAACAAATCCTTCAGAATCTGTTTCGTAGGTTATGTTGGCAAGCTCTGCCAATTCGTCTAATGCTGCGTTTCTGGCATCACGGTAATCGTTTGCATTTTCTGCCCCGCCTAATTCAACTCCTACGATTTTGTCATTGGTGTATTTAATGATATCTCCCAACTCGTTGATTCTGTTTATCTTGTTTATTATCTGTTCGTTTAAGTTGTCCTGATATTCGTTAAGACTTTCGTAAATTGCAGTAGAACGTTTCAAAAACTCACTGGCTTTTAACACAAAATATTCTTTGTTTACTTTGCTTTCCGGAGTTTTGGATAATTCTGCTACTGATTCCCATAAACTGTCTAAACAAGACTGGTATGTTTCTCCGTTTAATTCATGGAAAAAAGTTTCCGTTTCATATGCTGCTTCGTAACATGCCTGATAAAAAGCGGAACGTCCTGCTTCCTTTCGATATTCCTGATCTAAAAAGAAATCTCTTACCTGTCTTACATCAGCTATGTTAACCCCAAGTCCCACCTGCAAACTGCTGATAGCAGCATTACCAATGGTACTATAATTTCTATCTTCCTGTGTCACCACCTGTCGTACATAACCCGATGTTTCTACGTTCGACAGATTGTGTGCTGTTGTATTTAATGCATCCTGACTAGCCCGTAATCCGGATACCCCCACATACAAACTTCCAAATCCTGACATATTCTTTCTCCTCCATCATAATTATCACTCATTATTATTGTTTTGCATCAAACTTGGATGCCCCAATATATAAATCACCGGTATTTGCAGCCTGTTTATTGTAATTGGCTGTTTCCGGTGCCTGTTTCATACTTTTTAACAGATTCATATCAAATGCAACCATTTCTAACATCTGATTCACCAACGCTTTGTTCTGTTCGTTAAGTGCTTGTACACTTCCCAAAACTCTTTTTAACCTGTCATGAAGATCCAGTAGCTGCTTTTGCTGCTGTGGCTGTTCTTTCACTAACTCTGCCAGCTTTTGAATGGTTAAGCCTTTTGTATCTTCATTGAGTACATTGCCAATATCGCTTAGCAATTCAACTCTCTTTTTTTCAACGCTATTTATATTATCGACCAATATTTGTTCTTCATCAGTGATTTTTTGCAATTCATCAATTTTTCCTGAAACTAAAATTGGTGTTTTCTTCTTGGACAGCTCTAAAAGCGCCTCATATTGTTCTGCTTCTGTCTGTAATGCACCAATCAATTCTTCCATCAAACTTGCCACACATACACCCCCGCTTTATTCTATAATCTATAAAACTGAAAAAGCTATTAATTACCTTGCGGTAATTAATAGCTAAGTACGTCCTTATACTTCTGAATTACTTTGTCTGCAAAGTCAATGCTATTTACCTCGTAAGTTCCTGCTTCCATGCTGGACTTAATCGCTGCTATTTTGTCTTCTCTTACATCCGGCGCTTCCTGTAATGCCATCTTGGCTATCTGGAAATCCTTTCCTGCCTCAGAAATCTGTACTTCATCTTTGGCTTTTGCCTTCTGAGTCTTTTCTGTTCCCTGTGACTGATTTGCTTTATATATCTGAGCCACCTGACTCATTGCTTCAACTCTCATACTGTCCACTCCTTTCGTCAGTACTAGCACTAATTCATTATTGCTTCTTGTTATATTTATCGGACGTTGAATTTATTTCCTTATAGGATTTTTTCAAGTTTTTCACTTTTGTAAAAATGTCACTATAAACTATGCTTTTTTCACGTTTTTTATGTATATATTACCAATATATTTAG